>NZ_LGDB01000219.1:0-55194 GCF_001279655.1 Streptomyces sp. WM6372
CCTCCCGGCCTCCCGCCGAAGCCCGCCCACGCCCCCGCCGGCCCCGGCCCGTCCCTCGCCGACTGGCTGCGCACCCCGCGCAGCTCCGACGGGCCCGGCGTGTGGACGTACGGTCACGTGCCGCGCGCCGCCGAGGAGCCCGAGCGGACCCCGACCCGGCAGCTGATCAGCGGTGCGCTGATCGCCTTGCTGGCCGGGCTGCTGCTGTGGTCCCTGCTGTGGAACGGCTACCTGGGCGGCTTCTGGCTCTGGCCGCTCTACATGTTCACGCCCGACTCCTGGGCCGGGACGCTGCCCTCGGTGGTGGCCGCGTACATCTGGTACGCCCTGGTCGCCATCGCCCTGACCGTCGGCTTCGGCCGGCTCGGCCGCTGGCCCGAACTGGCCCGCCGGATGCTCGGCAGCCGGGCCGTCCAGGCCGTGCAGGCCGCCGTACCGGCCCGACCCGAGGAGGGCGGCCCCGACGATCCCGCCGGCTGGCCGCAGCTGCGCGGGGCCGGACTCGGGGAGATCGCCGACCGGCTCGGCGCCGAGGTCGGGGCCGGCCGCATGAACGACGTGGACTACGCGCGGATCCGGCGCGCCTGGGAGTCCGTACGGGCCGACCCCTCCCGGGCCGTGGCCTTCGCCGACTCCGTCCGCGACAAGGGCGCGGGCGCCTGCATCCACCCCTCCGGGGCCCGGGACCTGCCCGTCCGCGCCGCCCGGCACGATCTGCTGGCCCGGCAGGTGCTGCTCGGCACGGTCGACGACAGCGCGCGCAACCCGTACGGCCGCCGCGGCACCCGCCTCGCCCTCGACCCCGCCGTGCTCGGCACCTCGCTGCTCGCCGTCGGTCCCTCCGGAGCGGGCAAGACACGGCAGCTGGTGCGGCCCGTCGTCGAATCGCTCGCCCTCCAGGCGCTGGCCGGGCAGGCCGCCGTCATCGCCGTCGCCTCGGCCGGCACCCAGCTCGGGCCGGACACCGCGTACGACGTCGTGGTCCGCGTGGGCGATCCCGAATCCGTCTACGACCTCGACCTCTACGGCGGCACCACCGACGCCGACGAGGCGGCCACCCTGCTCGCCGAGGCCTTCGTCGGCGACGTCCCCGGCATGGAGGTACGCCGGGCCGCGACGGCCCTCGCCCAGCTGCTCGGCCCGTTCCGCACCGCGTACGGCCGCTTCCCGGCCGTGCCCGAACTGCGCGAACTGCTCGACCGGCTCCCGGCCGCCCTCGGCGGGCTGCGCACCGCCCTCGAAGACGCCGGACAGCACGTGATGCTCCGCGAACTCGACGCGCGGGAACGGCAGTACGGGGCCCACGGCGACCCGGGACCGGCCCTCGCCGACCGGGTGGCCCTGCTCGACCGGCCCGCGTTCGCCGGCTTCTTCGACACCACCGGGCAGGGCAGGCCCTTCTCGCTGCGCGCCCTGGAGCACCCGCTGCGCGTCCGCATCGACCTGCCCGAGCGCGGCCACGCCGACGCCTCCCGGATCCTGGCCCGGCTGCTGCTCGCACAGTTCAACGCCAGCGCCGCGGCCCGCGCCGACCGCTCCCTGTTCGCGTTCCTCGCCTTCGACGACGCCTCGCACACCCTGACCCCACAGACCGTGCGCGGCCTGCAACGGCTCCGCTCGGCGAACGCGGGCGTCCTGCTCACGCTGCGCACCCTGGACGACGTACCGGAGGCGCTGCGCACCCCGCTGCTGGGGGCGGTCGGCTGCCGGATGGCCTTCTCCGGGGTCACCACCTGGGACGGCAAGCGCTTCGCCGAGGCCTGGGGCACCGCGTGGGTGGAGACGCGCGACGTCACCCACCGGACGGTCTTCGCCGACCAGCCGCTGACCCGGGCCATCCACGCCTTCCGCAAGCTGGTCACCGGCAAGGCCGTGACCACGGACGCGGTGACCGTACGGCAGGTGGAGCGGGAGCGGTGGTCGGCCTCCGAGCTGGCGCACGCCGTACCACCCGGGTACGCGGTGCTCTCGCTGACCTCGGTCCAGGGGGAACGGGCGGCCCCGCTGCTGGTGCGGCTGGCCGCCACGGGCTGAGCCGACCCGTACGAGGTGGCAGAATCGAGGGGAGTCGTTCATACGACAAGGCGAAATTGCGAAATTCCCGCCGCGCGCCTTCCCCCTCCGCCGTACCCCCTCTCTCCTCATAAGGCCCCTGGTACCCGATGCCGCTCACGCTCGCCTCACTCGTCCAGCACTCGGCGCTCAAGCTCAGCGTCCGGGCGGGGGAGGGCCGCCTCGACACCCCCGTGCGCTGGGCCCACGTCAGCGAGCTCGCCGATCCCGTCCCCTATATGGAGGGCGGCGAGCTGCTCCTGATCACCGCGATGAAGCTGGACGCGGAGGATCCGCAGGAGATGCGCCGGTACGTACGCCGCCTCGCCGCGGCGGGGGTCGTCGGCATCGGCTTCGCCGTCGGCGTGAACTACGACGCGATCCCCGAGGCCCTGGTCGAAGCCGCGCGCGCCGAGGACCTGCCGCTGCTGGAGGTACCGCGCAGGACCCCGTTCCTCGCGATCAGCAAAGCCGTCTCGGCGGCGCTGGCGGCGGACCAGTACCGCGCGGTGACCGCCGGCTTCGAGGCACAGCGGGAGCTGACCCGGGCCGCGCTCTCCGCCGACGGGCCCGCCGAGCTGCTGGCGAGGCTGGCGGCGCACGTGCACGGCTGGGCCGCCCTGTACGACACCTCGGGCGCGGTGGTCGCGGCCGCCCCGGAGTGGGCCGCGCGGCGGGCCGCCCGGCTGACCCCCGACGTGGAGCGGCTGCGGGAGCGGCCGGCGCCCGCGAGCGCCGTGGTCGGCGGGTCGGAGGACCGCGTCGAGCTCCAGTCCCTCGGGACGGGCCGGCGGGCCCGAGGCGCGCTGGCCGTCGGCACGGGGGCCCCGCTGGGCACGGCCGAGCGGTACGCCGTGCACTCGGCGGTGGCCCTGCTGACCCTGACCACCGAGCGGTCGAGGTCCCTGCACGACGCCGAGTCCCGGCTGGGGGCGGCGGTGCTGCGGATGCTGCTGGACGGGGAGGCCGAACACGCCCGGGCGGTGGCCGGGGACCTGTACGGGGCGCTGCTGGAGGCGCCGTTCCGGCTGATCGTGGCGGAGCCGGCGCTGCCGGGGACCGCGCAGCCGGAAGGGCTGGCGCTGCTGGCCGACGCGGTGGAGTCGGCGGCCGCCCGGGCGGGGGAGGCCCTGCTGGTGGTGCCGGAGCCGGGGCGGCTGGTGGTGCTGGCGGCCGACGGGGGCGCGGCGGTGCAGGCCGCCGCGGAGCACGCGGAGGCGCTGGAGTCGCGGCGCGGGCGGGATGCGACCGGTCCGGAGCCGGACGAGCTGGTGGTCGGGCTCTCCGCCGCCGCGGTGCCCTCGGGGGTGGCGGCGGCGTTCAAACAGGCGGACCAGGCGCTGGCGGTGGCCCGGCGGCGGGGCCGGACGATGGTGGAGCACGAGGACCTGGCGGCGGGGTCGGTGCTGCCGCTGCTGGCGGACGACGCCGTACGGGCCTTCGCGGACGGCACGCTGCGGGCGCTGCGCGAGCACGACGAGAAGGGGCGCGGCGACCTGGTGGCGTCGCTGCAGGCGTGGCTCTCGCGGCACGGGCAGTGGGACGCGGCGGCGGCCGATCTGGGCGTGCACCGGCATACGCTGCGCTACCGGATGCGGCGGGTCGAGGAGATCCTCGGCCGTTCCCTGGACGACCCGGACGTGCGCATGGAGCTGTGGCTCGCCCTCAAGGCCACCTCGCCCGCCGCATAGCGCGGGTGGTGCGGGGTCGCCGCCGCGCCGCGCCGCGCGGGTCCGGGCGGCGGCGTCGCGCGGGCGACACTGACAAAGCGGCGCGGCGGGCGCCCGTCATGCTCCACCCCGGCTAAACGCCGAAACCCGGACGGAGTCCTACGGTGGAGGGGACAAGGACCCCGCACACACTCGAAGGGCCGGGATTCGCATGACTTCCACCCACGCCTTCTGGCTCGCCGGCCGCCAGGCCACCGGCGAGGACAGCTTCGACGTCCACTCCCCGTGGGACAACCGGCTCGTCGGCACCGTCAGCGTGCCCACCGACGCCCAGGTCGAAGAGGCCGTGGCCGCGGCGCACGCCGTGACGGCCGAATTCTCCGCGACTCCCGCCCACGTCCGTGCCGCCGCCCTGGACCACGTGTCCAAGCGGCTCACCGAGCGCACCGAGGAGATCGCCCAGCTGATCTCCGCCGAGAACGGCAAGCCCATCAAGTGGGCCCGCGGTGAGGTCGGCCGTGCGGTGTCCGTGTTCCGTTTCGCCGCCGAAGAGGCCCGCCGCTTCAACGGCGGAGAGGCCCAGCGCCTGGACACCGACGCCGGCGGCGTCGGCCGTCTCGCCCTGACCCGCCGCTTCGTCAAGGGCCCGGTCCTCGGCATCGCGCCGTTCAACTTCCCGCTGAACCTGTGCGCCCACAAGGTGGCCCCCGCCATCGCCGTCGGCGCGCCGATCATCCTGAAGCCGGCCCCGGCCACACCGCTGTCCGGTCTGATCCTGGGCGAGCTGCTCGCCGAGACCGACCTGCCGGCCGGTTCCTGGTCCGTCCTGCCGGTCGCCAACGACAAGATGCCGGCCCTGGTGAAGGACGAGCGCCTGCCCGTCATCTCCTTCACCGGCTCCGACAAGGTCGGCTACGCCATCCAGCAGTCGGTGCCCCACAAGCACTGCACCCTGGAGCTCGGCGGCAACGCCGCCGCCGTGGTCCTGGACGACTGGTCCTCCGAGGCCGACCTCGACTGGGCCGCGACCCGCATCGCGACCTTCTCGAACTACCAGGCCGGCCAGTCCTGCATCTCCGTGCAGCGCGTGATCGCCGACGCCTCCGTCTACGACCGCCTCGTCGAGAAGGTCGTCGCGAAGGTCCAGGCCCAGGTCACCGGCGACCCGTCCGACTCCGCCACCGACGTGGGCCCCCTCGTCTCCGAGGACGCCGCCCAGCGCGTCGAGTCCTGGGTCGACGAGGCCGTCTCCGCCGGAGCCAAGCTGCTCACCGGCGGCAAGCGCGAGGGTGCCTCGTACGAGCCGACCGTCATCGCCGACCTGCCCGCCGACACCACCCTCGCCGTCGAGGAGGTCTTCGGGCCGGTGCTGACGCTGACGAAGGTCGAGAACACCGACGAGGCCTTCGCCGCCGTCAACGACTCGAAGTTCGGCCTGCAGACCGGCGTCTTCACCCGGAACATCCAGACCGCGTTCCGCGCCCACCGCGAGCTCGAGGTCGGCGGTGTGATCGTCGGCGACGCGCCGTCCTACCGTGCCGACCAGATGCCGTACGGCGGAGTGAAGCAGTCGGGTGTCGGCCGCGAGGGTGTCCGCTACGCGATGGACGACTACACGTACGAGCGAGTCCTGGTCCTGACCGGCCTCGACATCTGATTCTCGTACGGCCAAAAAGCCGACGGCCGGAGCCTACTGTGCGGGGGCTCCGGCCGTCCCCCTTTTCCCGCGGGCCCGGATTGGGTACGACTCACAGGTAGCACCGGCCAGTAGGCCGGTACCACCGACTCCTGCGGCGAGGTGAGCCCGCTCATGTCCGCAACACAGCCCGCACAGCCCAAGGTGACCGAGCGCGAGGCACGGCAGGTCGCGGAAGCGGCCCGGGAACAGGACTGGCGCAAGCCCAGCTTCGCCAAGGAACTGTTCCTGGGGCACTTCCGGCTCGACCTGATCCACCCGCACCCGATGCCCGCGGACGAGGACGTCCGGCGCGGCGAGGCCTTCCTGGCCCGGCTGAGGGCGTTCTGCGAGACCGAGATCGACGGACCGCGCATCGAGCGCGAGGCGCGGATCCCCGACGAGACCGTGCGCGGGCTCAAGGAGCTCGGCGCCCTCGGCATGAAGATCGACCCCAAGTACGGGGGCCTGGGCCTCACCCAGGTGTACTACAACAAGGCGCTGGCCCTGGTCGGCTCCGTCAGCCCCGCCATCGGGGCCCTGCTCTCCGCGCACCAGTCGATCGGCGTCCCGCAGCCGCTGAAGATGTTCGGCACGCAGGAGCAGAAGGAAACCTTCCTGCCGCGCTGCGCGACCACCGCCATCAGCGCCTTCCTGCTCACCGAGCCGGACGTCGGCTCCGACCCGGCGCGCCTGGCCACCACCGCCGTGCCCGACGGCGACGACGCGTACGTCCTCGACGGGGTGAAGCTCTGGACCACCAACGGGGTCGTCGCGGACCTGCTGGTGGTGATGGCCCGGGTGCCGAAGTCGGAGAACCACCGTGGCGGGATCACCGCCTTCGTCGTCGAGGCAGACTCCCCCGGGATCACCGTCGAGCACCGCAACGCCTTCATGGGCCTGCGCGGTCTGGAGAACGGCGTCACCCGCTTCCACCGGGTCCGGGTGCCCGCCGCGCAGCGCATCGGCGCCGAGGGCGCCGGGCTGAAGATCGCCCTGACCACGCTGAACACCGGCCGGCTGTCCCTGCCCGCCATGTGCGTCGGCGCCGGGAAATGGTGTCTGAAGATCGCCCGCGAATGGTCCGCCGTCCGCGAGCAGTGGGGCCGACCGGTCGCCCGGCACGAGGCGGTCGGCGCCAAGATCTCCTTCATCGCCGCCACCACCTTCGCCCTCGAAGCCGTCGTCGACCTCGCCTCCCAGATGGCCGACGAGGACCGCAACGACATCCGCATCGAGGCCGCCCTCGCCAAGCTCTACGGCAGCGAGATGGCCTGCCTGATGGCCGACGAGCTCGTCCAGATCCGCGGCGGGCGCGGCTTCGAGACCGCCGAATCGCTGGCCGCCCGCGGCGAGCGCGCCGTCCCCGCCGAGCAGATGCTGCGCGACCTGCGCATCAACCGGATCTTCGAGGGCTCCACCGAGATCATGCACCTGCTGATCGCCCGCGAGGCCGTCGACGCCCACCTGTCGGTCGCCGGCGACCTCATCGACCCCGAGAAGGCGCTCGGCGACAAGGCCAAGGCCGGAGCCCGCGCCGCCGGGTTCTACGCCCGCTGGCTGCCCAAGCTCGCCACCGGCCCCGGCCAGGTCCCCGGCGCGTACCGGGCGTTCCACCCGGGCGGCCACCCCGACCTCTCCACCCACCTGCGCTACGTCGAGCGCAGCGCCCGCAAACTCGCCCGCTCCACCTTCTACGCCATGTCCCGCTGGCAGGGCCGGATGGAGACCAAGCAGGGCTTCCTCGGCCGGATCGTCGACATCGGCGCCGAGCTCTTCGCGATGAGCGCGGCCTGCGTGCGCGCCGAGCACCTGCGGGCCTCCGGGGAGCACGGCCGCGAGGCCTACCAGCTGGCCGACGCCTTCTGCCAGCAGTCCCGGATCCGCGTCGAGGAGCTCTTCGGCCGGCTCTGGTCCAACACCGACGACCTGGACCGCAAGGTCGTCGCGGGCGTCCTGTCCGGTACCTACACCTGGCTGGAGGAGGGAGTGCTCGACCCGTCCGGCGACGGCCCCTGGATCGCGGACGCCACTCCCGGCCCCTCGACTCACAAAAACGTGCACCGTCCCATCCGCTGACCTGAGAGGATCGATCTCAGGCGCACTGATGTACGGGTACGGGCAGGCGTACGCCTACGCCTACCGGCACGAGGGCAAGGCGGGCAGCGATGTCGACGGCCGTGGAAGACCGCAACAGCCGGCGGCTGGCATGGTGCGTGGCGCACGTCCTGCGCCACGCACCGGACCACATCGCCCTCGACCTCCTCGGCCGGCTCGACTGGCCGACCCGCAAGTACCTGTGCCGTGACGAGTGGCTGCCCGCCTCGGCCGTCACCCTGCTCCTGCGCCACGGCAGCGAGGCGGACCGCCACTTCATCGCCCGCAACCCCCGCGTCGTCGGGCGGCCCCTGCCGGGGCTGCCCGGCCCGGCCCGGTACGCCCGCCGCCGGACCCCGCCCGAACTGCTGCCCGTACTGGCGGCCGAGCTCGGCCGGGACCCCGCCGACGGCGCCCTCACCACCGAGGAGCTCATCGGCCTGCTGCGCCGGCACGGCATACGCAGGCCCCGCGTCGCCCTCGACGTCCTGCGGCTCCCGTACGTGCTCGACCCGCGCGAGGCGGCCGCCGCGCACGAGCGGCAGCCGCTGCCGGCCGGCGCCGTGGAGGCGCTGCTGCTCGTCGCGGAACTGCCCGACGACACCGTCGGCGCGCTGCTCGCCACCCCGGCCGCCGTCCGGGACGGGCACTCCTGGCACCGGCCCGCCGTACGCGCCGTCCGGATGGGCCGGCTCACCCACGAGGAGCTCGTCGCCTGCGTGGCCCCCGCCCGCCACACGCTGCTCCTCGGCCATCTCCCGCCCGGACCGGGCCTGCGCTGGACCCTGCCCGAGCAGGCCGGGATGCGGACGGCCGTCACCCGGGCGCTGAACCCGCTGGGGGACGACCCCCGGCTGTGGTCCGAACTGCTGCGGCACGCCCCCGGCTTCGCCGGGCCGCTGCCGGACCTGGTGGCCTCCGTGGTCGCGGGGAGCCTGCCCGGGCCGCAGAGTGCGGCCGCACCGGCCACACCGGCCGCTCCGGCCGGCCCCGTGGAGCACGACGGGGCGGCCCTCGCGCGGGCCGTGCGCCACCTGGCCCCGACGGCCGCCGAGCCGGTGACCGGGGGAGTGGAGCGGGAGCTCGCCCTGGCCAGCCTCGCCGTCCCCATGGAGACCGTCCAGGAGGACATCCGCTGGGTACGGGACTGCCTGGACCGGGGGCTGCTCACCGGCGCCGACGTGGTCCGGCACAAGCTCCCCGCCTGCTGGGCCCTGGACGAGGACCACTGGCTCGGCGACGTGGACCACCCCGACCGGCACGACCGCCCGGAGGCCGTGCTCGCCGCCCGCGCCGAGGCGGACCGGCTGTTCGCCCTCGCCCTCCGCGAGGACCCGGACGCCTGGTGGCGGGTGGCCCGTACCCTCCCCGACTTCGCCGGAACGCTCCCGCACCTGCTCCTGCGGGTCACCGACGGGGACTCCGTGTCCACGCGCCCCTGAGTTGCGGCAACAATGGGGGGCATGAGCGACCGCCCAGCCCCCCTCGCCGATCCGCACCTCCTCTTCGACCCCGCGGCCGGCCGGCGGGACATCGTCATCCTCGGATCCACCGGGTCCATCGGGACCCAGGCCATCGACCTCGCCCTGCGCAACCCGGACCGGTTCCGGGTGACCGCGCTGTCCGCCGCCGGCGGGCGCGTCGGGCTGCTGGCCGAGCAGGCCCGGCAGCTGCGGGTGAACACCGTGGCCGTCGCCCGCGAAGACGTCGTACCGACCCTGAAGGAGGCCCTGAACGCCCAGTACGGCGCTTCGGAGCCGCTGCCCGAGATCCTGGCCGGGCCCGACGCGGCGACCGAGCTCGCCGCCTCCGAGTGCCACACCGTCCTCAACGGCATCACCGGCTCCATCGGCCTCGCGCCCACGCTCGCCGCGCTGCGCGCCGGGCGGACCCTGGCCCTGGCCAACAAGGAGTCGCTGATCGTCGGCGGCCCGCTGGTCAAGGCCCTCGCGAAGCCCGGCCAGATCATCCCGGTCGACTCCGAGCACGCGGCCCTGTTCCAGGCTCTCGCCGCCGGCACCCGGGCCGATGTGCGCAAGCTGGTGGTCACCGCCTCCGGCGGGCCCTTCCGCGGACGTACCCGCGCCGAGCTGGCCTCGGTCACCGTCGAGGACGCCCTCGCGCACCCCACCTGGGCCATGGGCCCGGTGATCACCATCAACTCGGCGACCCTGGTCAACAAGGGGCTGGAGGTCATCGAGGCGCACCTGCTCTACGACATCCCCTTCGACCGCATCGAGGTCGTGGTCCATCCGCAGTCCTACGTCCACTCGATGGTGGAGTTCTCGGACGGCTCCACGCTGGCCCAGGCCACCCCGCCGGACATGCGCGGACCCATCGCGATCGGCCTCGGCTGGCCCGAGCGGGTCCCGGACGCGGCCCCCGCCTTCGACTGGACCAAGGCGTCGACCTGGGAGTTCTTCCCCCTCGACACCGAGGCCTTCCCCTCGGTCGGCCTCGCCCGGCACGTGGGCACGGTTGGCTCCACCGCCCCGGCCGTGTTCAATGCGGCGAACGAGGAGTGCGTGGAGGCGTTCCTGGCCGGTCGGCTGCCCTTCACAGCAATCATGGATACGGTCTCTGCCGTGGTCGATGAGCACAGGACGCCGGACGCGGGAACTTCCCTGACCGTCGCGGACGTCCTCGAAGCGGAGACCTGGGCCAGGGCCCGGGCACAGGAGATGGCGGCGCGGGCCGCCGTGGAGGCGCGCGCATGACAGCACTCATGACGGTGCTCGGAATACTCATCTTCGTATTCGGGCTGCTCGTCTCCATCGCGTGGCACGAGCTCGGCCACCTGTCCACGGCCAAGCTCTTCGGCATCCGCGTGCCCCAGTACATGGTCGGTTTCGGCCCGACCATCTGGTCGCGGCACAAGGGCGAGACCGAGTACGGGATCAAGGCCATCCCGATGGGCGGCTACATCCGCATGATCGGGATGTTCCCGCCCGGCGAGGACGGCAAGGTGACCGCCCGGTCGACCTCTCCGTTCCGCTCGATGATCGAGGACGCCCGTTCGGCGGCGTACGAGGAGCTCCAGCCCGGCGACGAGACGCGGCTGTTCTACACGCGCAGGCCGTGGAAGCGCGTGATCGTGATGTTCGCGGGCCCGTTCATGAACCTGGTGCTGGCGCTGGCGATCTTCTTCGGCGTCTGGATGAGCTTCGGCATCAACCAGACGACCACGCAGGTCGCGACCGTCTCCCCGTGCGTCATCCAGCAGAGCGAGAAGCGCGAGGTCTGCAAGACCGGCGACCCGGTCGCCCCGGCCAAGGCCGCCGGGCTCCAGGCGGGCGACCGGATCGTGGCGTTCAACGGCCGCAAGGTGGCCGACTGGGCCGCCCTGCAGAAGCAGATCCGCGACACCGTCGGTCCCGCCACCGTCACGGTCGTGCGCGGCGGGCAGCAGCAGACCCTCCCCGTCAAGCTGATCGAGAACAAGGTCGCCAAGACGGACGGCCACGGCGGGTACGTCAAGGGCCAGTACGTGACCGCCGGCTGGCTCGGCTTCAGCCCGAAGAGCGAGATCGCCCCGCTCTCCTTCGGCCAGTCCGTGGACCACATGGGCGAGGTCGTCGACAACAGCGTCCAGGGGCTGCTCAAGCTGCCCGCCAAGATCCCGGCGCTGTGGAACGCGGCCTTCAGCGGAGCCGAGCGCGAGCCCGACTCCCCGATGGGCATCGTCGGCGCGGCCCGGATCAGCGGCGAGATCGCCACCCTGGACATCCCGGCCGAGCAGCGGCTGGTGTTCTTCCTCCAGCTCGTCGGGTTCTTCAACCTCTCGCTGTTCCTGTTCAACATGCTCCCGCTGCTCCCGCTGGACGGCGGGCACATCGCGGGCGCCCTGTGGGAGTCGGTCCGGCGCACCGTGGCGCGCGTGTTCCGGCGCCCCGACCCCGGCCCGTTCGACGTGGCGAAGCTGATGCCCGCCGCGTACGTGGTGGCCGGCGTGTTCGTCTGCTTCACGCTGCTCGTGCTCGTCGCCGACGTGGTGAACCCGATCAAGATCACCTAGTACGTCCGCACCTGTGCGAGGCGTACAGGAGCCGCAAGGGAGCCGGGCACGCATCGTGCCCGGCTCCCTACGTTCGGGTGTTCCAGACCCTCGGATGCGTGGGCGGCCCCGTGGTTGGCGTAATCTCGAAGCCTGGAGCCCGCCGATCTCGGGACCTTGATCCACACCTTGGGGTTGCACAGCAGATGACTGCCATCTCTCTCGGAATGCCGGCCGTGCCGACGAAGCTTGCCGACCGCAGGGTCAGCCGCAAGATCCAGGTCGGCTCGGTGGCCGTCGGCGGCGACTCACAGATCTCGGTGCAGTCGATGACGACCACCAGGACCTCCGACATCGGCGCGACGCTCCAGCAGATCGCAGAGCTCACCGCCTCCGGCTGCGACATCGTGCGCGTGGCCTGCCCGACGCAGGACGACGCCGACGCGCTCGCCGTGATCGCGAAGAAGTCGCAGATCCCGGTCATCGCCGACATCCACTTCCAGCCCAAGTACGTGTTCGCCGCGATCGACGCCGGCTGCGCCGCCGTCCGCGTGAACCCGGGCAACATCAAGCAGTTCGACGACAAGGTCAAGGAGATCGCGCGGGCCGCCAAGGACGCGGGCACCCCGATCCGGATCGGCGTCAACGCCGGCTCCCTCGACGCGCGACTGCTGAAGAAGTACGGCAAGGCCACCCCCGAGGCGCTGGTCGAGTCCGCGCTGTGGGAGGCCTCCCTCTTCGAGGAGCACGGCTTCAGCGACATCAAGATCTCGGTCAAGCACAACGACCCGGTCGTCATGGTCAACGCCTACCGCCAGCTCGCCGCCCAGTGCGAGTACCCGCTGCACCTCGGCGTCACCGAGGCCGGCCCGGCCTTCCAGGGCACCATCAAGTCCGCCGTCGCCTTCGGCGCACTGCTCTCCGAGGGCATCGGCGACACGATCCGCGTCTCCCTCTCGGCCCCGCCGGTCGAGGAGATCAAGGTCGGCATCCAGATCCTGGAGTCCCTGAACCTCAAGCCGCGCCGCCTGGAGATCGTCTCCTGCCCGTCCTGCGGCCGCGCCCAGGTGGACGTCTACAAGCTGGCCGAGGAGGTCACGGCGGGCCTCACGGGCATGGAGGTCCCGCTGCGCGTCGCGGTCATGGGCTGCGTCGTGAACGGCCCGGGCGAGGCCCGCGAGGCCGACCTCGGCGTCGCCTCCGGCAACGGCAAGGGCCAGATCTTCGTGAAGGGCGAGGTCATCAAGACCGTCCCCGAGTCGAAGATCGTGGAGACCCTCATCGAAGAGGCGATGAAGATCGCCGAGCAGATGGAGAAGGACGGCATCGCCTCCGGCGAGCCCACCGTCGCCATCGGCGTCTGAGCACACCGGCGTCGTCCGGGCCCCGCGCCCGGCACCCCGCACGCATCGGCCCCGGCCCCGTTCCCGCAGCTCGCGGGCGGGGCCGGGGCTCTTTCGTGACCCGTGGGACCAGGCATCCTCCGGTGACGCCGGGTACAGTGCGGAGATCAGCAGACTTGTATGGTGAGGCCCCAGTGTTGACGCAGACCACCACCCGGGTCCTTGAGCCCAGTGATCTCGACGCCGCCCTCGAAGTCCTCGGGCGCGAGCCGGTCGAGAACGCCTTCGTCACCTCCAGGGTCCAGGTCGCCGGACTCGACCCGTGGCGCCTGGGCGGCGAGATGTGGGGCTACTACACCGACGGCCGGCTGCGCTCCCTCTGCTACGCGGGCGCCAACCTCGTCCCCGTCTGCGCCGACTCCGACGCCGTCCGGGCCTTCGCCGACCGAGCCCGCCGCACCGGCCGCCGATGCTCCTCCATCGTCGGCCCCGCCGAGGCCACCCGGCTGCTGTGGCGGCTCCTGGAGCCCAGCTGGGGCCCCGCCCGCGACGTCCGCTCCCACCAGCCGCTCATGGTCACCGAGCAGTCGTCCGCCGACGTGCGTCCCGATCCGCTCGTGCGCCGGATCCGCAAGGACGAGATGGACCTGATCATGCCCGCCTGCGTGGCCATGTTCACCGAGGAGGTCGGCGTCTCGCCGATGGCCGGCGACGGCGGGCTGCTCTACCAGGCCCGGGTCGCCGAGCTGGTCGGCACCGGCCGCTCCTTCGCCCGCATCGAGGACGGCAAGGTCGTCTTCAAGGCGGAGATCGGCGCCGCGACCGCCCGCGCCTGCCAGATCCAGGGCGTGTGGGTGGACCCCGAGTTCCGCGGCCGCGGGCACTCCGAGACCGGGATGGCGGCCGTCGTCGACTTCGCGCTGCGCGACATCGCTCCCGTGGTCAGCCTCTACGTGAACGACTTCAACACCGCGGCACGGGCCGCGTACCGCCGCGTCGGCTTCCGCGAGGTGGGCGCCTTCATGAGCGTGCTCTTCTAGACGCACCGCTCGCACGCCCTGGCACCGCCGCGTGCGGGACGGGGGCCGTGGGGACGCCGGCGGGGGGCGCCCAGTAAGGTCGCGGCATGCTGCCTACCCCCGAGGGCGACGGCCCCGACCGGCCCGCCGGACTCCGCATCGGTCCCCTCGACCTCGCCGACCGCGTGGACGAGGCCCTGCGCGTGCAGGCCGTGGCCTTCGGGCTCAGCGAGGAGGAGGTCGGCATCCGGCGCTACATCGTGCAGCGCCACATGACCTGCCGCGGAGCCCGCGCCCTCGGCGCCTTCACCGAGGACGGGGCCCTCGCCGGGTTCGTGTACGGGATGCCGAACGACCGGGCGTACTGGTGGTCCTCCGTCGTCGAACCGTACCTGCGGACCGAGGGGCTCGACGGCTGGCTCGACGGCTCCTTCGTGATCACCGAGCTGCACGTCCACCCCGGCTTCCAGGGCCGCGGAGTCGGCCGCACCCTCATCACCCGGCTCACCGACGCCGCCGAGGAGCCCCGCTCCATCCTCTCCGCCATCGACACCGAGAGCCCGGCCCGCGGGCTCTACCGGGCCCTCGGCTACACGGACCTGGCCCGCCAGGTGCACTTCCCGAGCGCGAGCCTCCCGTACGCCGTGATGGGGGCCCCGCTGCCGCTGCGCCGGCCCTGAAACGGTTTCCGAAGGGCCGCGTGCCCCCGATAGCCTCCGGGCATGTCATCGCAACACGTGCAGCGCATGTCCCGCCTCATGGCCAAGACCCTCCGCGAGGACCCGGCCGACGCGGAGACCCTGAGCCACCGGCTCCTCGTCCGCGCCGGCTACGTCCGCCGCAGCTCCGCCGGCGTGTGGACCTGGCTGCCGCTCGGCAAGAAGGTCCTCGACAACGTCTCGCGCATCGTCCGCGAGGAGATGGACGCGATCGGGGCCCAGGAGGTGCTGCTCCCGGCGCTGCTGCCGAAGGAGCCGTACGAGGTCAGCGGGCGCTGGTCGGAGTACGGGGACCTGCTCTTCCGGCTCAAGGACCGCAAGGGCGCGGACTACCTGCTCGGCCCCACCCACGAGGAGATCTTCACCCTCGTGGTGAAGGACCAGTGCACGTCCTACAAGGACCTGCCGGTCATGCTCTACCAGATCCAGACCAAGTACCGCGACGAGGCCCGGCCCCGGTCCGGCGTGCTGCGCGGCCGCGAGTTCCAGATGAAGGACTCGTACTCCTTCGACGTGAGCGACGAGGGCCTCGCCGAGTCGTACGCCCTCCACCGGGCCGCGTACCAGCGGATCTTCGAGCGCCTCGGCCTGGACCACCGCATCGTGTCCGCCGTGTCGGGCGCGATGGGCGGCTCGGCGTCGGAGGAGTTCCTGGCGCCCGCCGCGGCGGGCGAGGACACCTTCGTCGACTGCCCGTCCTGCGACTACGCGGCGAACACCGAAGCCGTCACCTTCGCGCTGGCCCCGGTGGACGCCGAACACCCCGCCATCGAGGAGGTCGACACCCCCGACACCCCGACGATCGAGACCCTCGCCGCACACCTCGGCGTGCCCGCTTCGGCGACGCTGAAGAACCTCCTGGTGAAGGTCGACGGCGAGATCACGGCCGTGGGCGTACCCGGCGACCGAGAGGTGGACCTCGGCAAGCTGGGTGAGCATCTGGCTCCGGCGGTCGTGGAGTTGGTGACCGCCGAGGACTTCACCGACCGCCCCGACCTGGTACGCGGCTACGTCGGCCCGCAGGGCCTCGGCAAGGTCCGCTACCTCGCCGACCCCCGTGTCGCGCCCGGCACTTCGTGGGTGACCGGCGCCAACAAGCCGGACACGCACGCCCGGAACGTGGTCTGCGGACGCGACTTCGAGGTGGACCGGTACCTCGACGTGGTCGTCGTCGAACCGGGCGACCCCTGCCCGCGCTGCGGCGCCGGGCTCCGGCTGGACCGGGCGATCGAGATCGGGCACATCTTCCAGCTGGGCCGCAAGTACGCCGACGCCTTCGGGCTGGACGTGCTCGGCCGCGAGGGCAAGCCGGTGCGGGTCACGATGGGCTCGTACGGGATCGGCGTCTCGCGGGCGGTGGCCGCGCTGGCCGAACAGACCGCCGACGAGCGGGGCCTGGCCTGGCCGGCGGCGGTGGCCCCGGCGGACGTCCACGTGGTGGCGGCCGGCAAGGCCGTACAGCTGGGGCTCGCGGAGCGGGCGGCCGAGGCCCTGGCGGGGTCCGGGCTGCGGGTCCTGCTGGACGACCGCGCGGGCCTGTCCCCGGGCGTGAAGCTCACGGACGCGGAGCTGATCGGCGTCCCGTGGATCCTGGTCGCGGGCCGCCGCTCGGCGGACGAGGTGGTCGAACTCCAGCACCGCGCCACGGGCACCCGCGAGGAACTCCCCCTGGCGGAAGCCCTCGCCCGCCTGACGTGACCCCGCACGGCGGCCCTCCGTACTAGCCGGCCGACGGCTCGTCACCGCCCGGCCGGGCGGAGCCGGGGGCGGGCCCCTCCGCCCCGGGCTCCGGCGGTGCGCCCGCCGCCGCGCGGCCGGGCTCCGGCGAGGCGTCCAGCGCCGCGGGGCCCGGGTCCGGCGAGGCGTCCAGCGGAGCGGGGCCGGGCTCCGGCGCGGTGACCGCGGGCGGGGGCGGCGGCGTGGTGACCGCGGGCGGTGCGGCCTGCGGCGCCGCCTCCGCCCCGCCCGGCGCCGGGGCCGCGCGCTCCAGGAAGCGCAGGAGTTCCACCGGGAACGGCAGGACCAGCGTGGAGTTCTTCTCCGCGGCCACCGCCACCACCGTCTGGAGCAGCCGCAACTGCAGCGCCGCCGGCTGCTCCGACATCACCGCCGCCGCCTCGGCCAGCTTCTTCGAAGCCTGGAGCTCCGCATCGGCGTTGATGACGCGCGCCCGCCGCTCGCGGTCCGCCTCCGCCTGCCGCGCCATCGACCGCTTCATCGTCTCCGGCAGCGAGACGTCCTTGATCTCGACCCGGTCGATCTGCACGCCCCAGCCCACCGCCGGGCTGTCGATCATCAGCTCCAGCCCCTGGTTCAGCTGCTCCCGGTTGGACAGCAGATCGTCCAGGTCCGACTTGCCGATGATCGAGCGCAGCGAGGTCTGCGCCATCTGCGACACCGCGAAGCGGTAGTCCTCGACCTCGATGATCGCGTTCGCCGGGTCCACGACCTTGAAGTACACGACCGCGTCCACCCGCACCGTGACGTTGTCCCGCGTGATGCCCTCCTGAGCGGGCACCGGCAGCGTCACGATCTGCATGTTCACCTTCCGCATGCGGTCGACGAACGGGAGGATCATGGTGAAGCCCGGCCCCCGGACCCCCTTGCGCAGACGGCCGAAACGGAAGACCAAGCCCCGCTCGTACTGGCGCACCACGCGTGCGGCCACACCCGAGTACGCCGCGATGGCCGCGGCCGCCGCGATTCCCACTGCCAGCAAGTCCTGGACCATGACGGCCTCCCGCGAGGCGCCGACCGCAATCCACGAGGCACCCCGTATCTACGGTATGCCCTACAGCCAGGCCGCGAATTCCAGCAGCAGCTCCGCCTCCCGGCGCCGCCCCGCGGCCAGCGCCCGGTTGCCCGACTCCACCGCGCGGAACAGCGTCCAGCCCCGCAGCCGGTCCCGGTCCAGCTCCAGGGAGTCGGCCAGCTTGTTCACCCGGCGCCGGGCGCCCGCCGCCCCCGCCGAGGAGGCGACCTGGTCCTCCAGCCGGTCCCGGACCAGCCGCGCCAGGTCGTACGCACGGTCCCCGACCAGCGGATCGGGACCCACCGCCAGCCACGGCGCCCGCTCGCCCGCCAGTACCTTGCCCTGCCGGAAGTTCCCGTGCAGCAGGAGCTCCTCCCCGGGCAGCGCCGTCAGCTCCTCGCGGACCGCGAGCGCGGCGGAGGCCAGCGCCCCGGCCTCCGGCGCGGCCTTGCGCAAGGCCTCCGCCTGCTGCGCGGTGCGCTCCGCCACCGTCTCGAAGGGGTGCCCGGCCGGCAGGGCCACCCACAGCCGGCGCAGCGTCCCGCACGCCTCCAGCAGGGCCTTCGCCTCCGGCAGCGAGCGCAGCGACACCTCCGGGTGGAGCCGCTCCAGCAGCAGCGCCCCGTCCTCCTCGTGGTGGCGGGTGTCGAGGACCCGTACGGCGCCGAAACCGCCCCAGTGCGCCAGCGCGGCCAGCTCCCGGTCGGGCCGGGCCTGCGGGGGAGCCAGCTTCAGCGCGGCCGGCGTCCCGTCGGCGTAGTGGACGAGGAGGACCAGACTGCTCCGGCCGCCGGGGGCCTGCACCCGCTGGGCCCGCACCCCACGCCGTGCCAGCGCCTCCTCGGCGAGCCGGGGCAACTGCCCCAGCCAGTCCGCGTTCTGCGCCGAATCCGGCGTCTCGCCGAGCGCCCGTACAAGCCGCTGCGGCGGTTCGAAAGCCATGCGTGCGTGATCCCTTTCAGCTGGTCCGAGCTCGTTCTCCACGTTCCGTGAGCCCAGGGAAGGCTACGCCGACCCCGCGCCAGCGTGCCGCGCGCACGGCCGCGGCACTCAGCGCGTCGGCCGCCTCACGGCGCAGCCGGCCGTCCGCCGCCCGCACCAGATCGGAGTACGCGCCCGCCACCCGGTCCTCGATCTCGGCGGCCAGCCGCTCGGCGTCGGCCGGGGCGCGCACCTCGAAGGGCAGGGCGTACGCCGCCTCCGCGGGCCGGGGCGAGCCGCCCATCTCGCGCACCGTCCGGGCGAGCGCGTCCCGGCGGGAGAGGTGGCCGCCGTACGCCTCGCGGGCCTCGGCCGACCGCGCGGCGGCGGCCCGGGCGCCGATGACCCCGTAGCCGTAGGCGGCCGCGTGCTCGGCGGCGAGCGCGGCCTGCGCCGCCTCCAGGGCGCGGCTCGCGGAGGAGGGTTCGGGGGTCACGGCTTGTCTCCCTGGGGCGAGGTCAGCAGATACGCGTGTACGGCGCCGCAGGCGGCCACCGAGGCCAGCAGCCGGGCCAGCTCCCCGGGCGCCCCGGCGAGGGTGACGGTCCGGGCCTCGGCGAGGCTCCGCTCGGCGTCCGCGAGGGCGGTCAGGGCCTCCTCGGGCTTCGGCGGCACGGGCTCGGCGCTCGCCACGGGGGCGCCGGCCGCGGCGGACGAGGGCGACGGGGACGGCGGGGCGGAGCCCGGGGTCTTCCCGGCCGGGGCGTCCGCGGAGGCGAACGCCCCCGCGTGCGCGGCGACCGCGGCGCGCAGCGGCGCGAGGCGCGCGGCCAGGGCCGGATGGGCGGCGGCGGTGGCGTCGTAACGTTCCAGCAGCCGCTCACTGTCCCGAACGGCCGTCTCGCGCATCCGCCGTTCGAGTGAAACCCCGGTGGCGGTGCCCGACGGGCCGCCCCCGTCGGAGCACCCGGTGAGCAGCGCGGCGCCGGCCGCGCCGGCGGCGCCGGTGAGCAGGCTCCTGCGAGAGGGCCGCGAAGGCAGGGTCCAGGGCACGGAGACGTCCTCGGAGGTGGTGGCGGGGCAGGGTGTGATCACCGTACCCGGGGGTCCGTCCCGGCGGAGGACGGCAACACCCTCCGCGACCGGATACCCTTTGACCTGACACGCGACGTAAACCACAACAGCACACGCGGCCGAGGAGTCACCCGGATGAGCACCACCCAGAGCGACAGGCTGCGCGCATTGCTGGAGCCGCTCGTCGCCGCCAAGGGCCTGGACCTCGAGGACATCGAGATGTCCAAGGCCGGCAAGCGCCGGATGCTGCGCATCATCGTGGACTCCGACGAGGGTGTGGAACTGGACGCGTGTGCCGAGCTGAGCCGCGAGGTCTCCGACCAGCTCGACGAATCCGATGTGATGGGCGAGGACGAGTACGTCCTCGAAGTGAGCTCGCCGGGCGCGGACCGCCCGCTGACCGAGCACCGTCACTACGTACGGGCGATCGACCGCCTCGTGAAGTTCCAGCTCGTCGAGGGCGGGGAACTGATCGCCCGCATCCTCGACGTGGACGACGAGGGAATGGACCTTGAGGTTCCGGGCGTGAAGGGCCGCAAGGCGACCGCCCGCCGCATTGCTTTCACCGACATCGCCAAGGCGCGGGTCGAGATCGAGTTCAACCGCAAGGACAAGAAGGAAGAGGAGGCGTAGCCGTGGACATCGACATGAGTGCCCTGCGGGGTCTGGTCCGGGAGAAGGAGATCTCCTTCGACCTGCTCGTCGAGGCGATCGAGTCGGCCCTCCTCATCGCGTACCACCGCACCGAGGGCAGCTTCCGGCGCGCCCGCGTTGTGCTGGACCGCACCAACGGCCACGTCGTCGTGTGGGCGACGGAGGACCCGCGGGACCTGGAGGAGGGGCAGGAGGCCAAGGAGTTCGACGACACCCCGTCGGACTTCGGCCGGATCGCCGCGACGACCGCCAAGCAGGTGATCCTGCAGCGTCTGCGCGACGCCGAGGACGACCTGACCTTCGGCGAGTTCGCCGGCCGCGAGGGCGACGTCATCACCGGCGTCGTCCAGCAGGGCAAGGACCCCAAGAACGTCCTCGTCGACATCGGCAAGCTGGAGGCCATCCTGCCGGTGCAGGAGCAGGTCCCCGGCGAGGAGTACACGCACGGCCTCCGCATCAAGGCGTACGTCGTACGGGTGGCGAAGGGTGTCCGCGGTCCGTCCGTGACCCTGTCGCGCACCCACCCCAACCTGGTGAAGAAGCTCTTCGCGCTGGAGGTCCCGGAGATCGCGGACGGCAGCGTCGAGATCTCGGCGATCGCCCGCGAGGCCGGCCACCGCACCAAGATCGCCGTCCGGTCCACCCGCTCGGGCCTCAACCCCAAGGGCGCCTGCATCGGCCCGATGGGTGCCCGCGTGCGCAACGTCATGGCCGAGCTGCACGGTGAGAAGATCGACATCGTCGACTGGTCGGACGACCCGGCGGAGATGGTCGCGAACGCGCTGTCACCCGCCCGGGTGAGCAAGGTCGAGGTCGTGGACTGGGACTCGCGCTCCGCCCGGGTGACCGTGCCCGACTACCAGCTGTCGCTGGCCATCGGCAAGGAGGGCCAGAACGCCCGCCTCGCCGCGCGGCTCACCGGCTGGCGCATCGACATCCGCCCCGACACCGAGGTGTCCCCGGACACCGACCGGGACCGGGGCGGGGAATAAATCCGGTACCGGTCGGAGCTGTCCGGCCGGTAGACAGGATCAAGACAGCAGATCTCGACAACATCCGTTCGATTTTTCGCCCGAAGGGGTGAGGTCGGTGCGGGGAGGTAGACTTAGGCGTGTCTGGCCGGACGCAAGCCCGCGCATGCCCCGAACGCACCTGTGTGGGGTGTCGGGAGCGAGCGGCCAAGAGCGATCTGCTGCGCATCGTGGCGGTCGGGGACGAATGCGTCCCTGATCCAAGCGGTACGCTGCCCGGCCGGGGCGCCTATGTGCACCCAGCCGTGGTCTGTCTGGACAAGGCGGTCCGTCGCAGAGCGTTCCCCCGGGCCCTTCGGTCCCCGGGAGCACTCGACACGACCGGACTGAGCAAAGCCGTGGCCGTCGTGGCCGAGGCGACACCGTAAGAAGTAGTACGGCACGGATACCCCGTGCGGTCAGGTACCTCGCGAGTTGGAAGTAGGTCGAGATTGCGATGAGCACTCGATGAGTACGCGATGAGTACGCCCATGAAGTAGCGACGGTCCGGCGTAACCCGGACCTAAAAGGAGCGAAGTGGCTAAGGTCCGGGTATACGAACTCGCCAAGGAGTTCGGAGTTGAGAGCAAGGTCGTCATGGCCAAGCTCCAGGAACTCGGTGAGTTCGTCCGTTCGGCGTCCTCGACGATCGAGGCGCCGGTTGTACGCAAGTTGACTGACGCACTGCAGGGGCCCGGCGGCAACGCCGGCAAGTCCGCTGCGAAGCCGGGCGCGCCCCGCAAGGCCGCCCCCGCCAAGCCCGGGGCTCCCACCCCGGGTGCCGTTGCACGTCCCGCTGCCCCGAAGCCCGGCGCCCCGGCCCCCAAGCCGGCCGCTGCCGAGGCCCCGGCCCCCAGCGTGTCCGCCCCGGTGACTCCGGCCGCTTCCGGCCCGCGTCCCGGTCCCAAGGCTCCGGCCGCCCCGAAGCCCGCTCCGGCGGCTCCCGTGGCGACCGAGTTCTCCGCGCCTCCGGCGGCCCCGGCCGCCCCGGCGCGCACCGAGCGTCCCGCCGGTCCCGGCGCGACCCCCGGCCCGCGTCCGGCGCAGCAGCGTCCCGCGGCCCAGGGCGGCCAGGCCGGCGCCCGTCCCGGCGCCCCGCGCCCGGCCGGCACCGCCCCCGGCGGCCAGGGACAGCGTCCCTCCGGTCCCGGTGGCCAGGCCCCGCGTCCGCAGGGCGCCCGTCCGGCCGGTCCCCGTCCGGGCAACAACCCGTTCACCTCTGGTGGCTCCACCGGCATGGCGCGCCCGCAGGCGCCCCGTCCGGCCGGCGCTCCCCGTCCCGGTGCCCCCGGCGCCGGTGGCGGCCAGGGTGCTCCCCGCCCGCAGGGCGGTCCCGGTGGCGCTCCGCGTCCCCAGGGTCCCGGTGCGGGTCGTCCCACCCCCGGCGGCATGCCCCGTCCGCAGGGCGGCGCCCCGCGTCCGGGCGGTGCTCCCGGTGGTAACCGTCCGAACCCGGGCATGATGCCGCAGCGTCCCGCTGCCGGTGGTCCCGGTCCCCGTCCCGGTGGCGGCCCCGGTGGCCGTGGTCCCGGTGCCGGTGGCCCGCGTCCCGGTGGTGGCGCCGGTCGTCCCGGTGGCGGCGGCTTCGCCGGCCGTCCGGCCGGTCCCGGCTCGCGTCCCGCGGGCGGCGGCGGCTTCGGCGGCCCGCGTCCGGGTGGCGGCGGCTTCGGCGGCGGCCCGGCCGGCGCCGGTGGCGGCGGTCGTCCCGGCTTCGGTGGCCGTCCCGGCGGTCCCGGTGCCCGTGGTGGCACGCAGGGTGCCTTCGGCCGTCCCGGCGGGCCCGCCCGTCGCGGTCGCAAGTCGAAGCGTCAGAGGCGCCAGGAGTACGAGGCCATGCAGGCCCCGTCGGTCGGCGGCGTGATGCTGCCCCGCGGCAACGGCGAGACCGTTCGCCTGTCGCGCGGTGCTTCGCTCACCGACTTCGCGGAGAAGATCAACGCCAACCCGGCGTCGCTGGTCGCGGTCATGATGAACCTCGGCGAGATGGTCACTGCCACGCAGTCCGTCTCCGACGAGACCCTCCAGCTCCTCGCGGGCGAGATGAACTACGAAGTTCAGATCGTCAGCCCGGAGGAGGAGGACCGCGAGCTCCTCGAGACCTTCGACATCGAGTTCGGTGAGGACGAGGGCGGCGAGGAATACCTCATGCCGCGTCCCCCGGTCGTCACCGTCATGGGTCACGTCGACCACGGTAAGACCCGACTGCTCGACGCCATCCGCAAGACGAACGTCGTCGCGGGCGAGGCCGGCGGCATCACCCAGCACATCGGTGCCTACCAGGTGGGCACCAACGTCAACGGTGAAGACCGCAAGATCACCTTCATCGACACCCCGGGTCACGAGGCGTTCACCGCCATGCGTGCCCGTGGTGCCAAGTCGACCGACATCGCGATCCTCGTGGTCGCGGCCAACGACGGCGTCATGCCGCAGACGATCGAGGCGCTGAACCACGCCAAGGCCGCCGGCGTCCCGATCGTCGTCGCGGTCAACAAGATCGACGTCGAGGGTGCCGACCCGGTCAAGGTGCGCGGTCAGCTCACCGAGTTCGGTCTGGTCGCCGAGGAGTACGGCGGCGACACGATGTTCGTCGACATCTCCGCCAAGCAGGGTCTGCACATCGACTCCCTGCTGGAGGCCGTCGTCCTCACCGCCGACGCCTCGCTCGACCTGCGCGCCAACCCGGAGCAGGACGCTCAGGGTATTGCGATCGAGTCCCACCTCGACCGCGGCCGCGGTGCCGTCGCCACCGTCCTCGTCCAGCGCGGTACCCTCCGCGTCGGCGACACGATGGTCGTGGGCGACGCCTACGGCCGTGTGCGCGCCATGCTCGACGACAAGGGCAACAACGTCGAGGAAGCGGGTCCGTCGACCCCCGTCCTGGTCCTGGGTCTCACCAACGTCCCCGGCGCCGGCGACAACTTCCTCGTCGTCGACGAGGACCGCACCGCCCGTCAGATCGCCGAGAAGCGTGCTGCGCGTGAGCGCAACGCCAACTTCGCCAAGCGCGTCCGCCGGGTGTCCCTGGAAGACCTCGACTCGGTCCTCAAGGCCGGTCTGGTCCAGGAACTCAACCTCATCATCAAGGGCGACGCGTCCGGTGCGGTCGAGGCCCTCGAGTCCTCGCTGCTCCAGCTCGACGTCGGCGAAGAGGTCGACATCCGCGTCCTGCACCGCGGTGTGGGTGCGGTCACCGAGTCCGACATCGCCCTGGCGATGGGCTCCGACGCCATCGTCATCGGTTACAACGTCCGTGCGGCCGGCCGTGCCGCGCAGATGGCGGACCGCGAGGGTGTCGACGTCCGCTACTACTCGGTGATCTACCAGGCCATCGAGGAGATCGAGGCGGCCCTCAAGGGTCTGCTCAAGCCGGAGTACGAAGAGGTCGAGCTCGGTACGGCGGAGGTCCGCGAGATCTTCCGCTCGTCCAAGCTGGGCAACATCGCGGGTGTTCTCATCCGCTCCGGCGAGGTCAAGCGCAACACCAAGGCGCGGCTCCTGCGCGATGGCAAGGTCATCGCCGAGAACCTCACCATCTCCGGTCTGCGCCGCTTCAAGGACGACGTCACCGAGATCCGCGAGGGCTTCGAGGGTGGTATCAACCTCGGTTCCTTCAACGACATCAAGATCGACGACGTCATCGCGACGTACGAGATGCGCGAGAAGCCCCGCGCGTAAGCGCGAGGCGGTTCGCACCGTGTCGTAAGCCCGGGGCCGGTCGGCGGAATATCCGTCGATCGGCCCCGGCCGTTGCGTGTACGGTTCTGGTGACCCTGCCGCGCGACGGCCGGCAGGCCACCGAACCCGCACCGGCGGGATATCCGGAACTGAATGTACGTGGGGACTCTGTCCTTCGATCTGCTCCTCGGCGACGTCCACTCGTTGAAGGAGAAACGCTCTGTCGTCCGGCCCATCGTCGCCGAGCTCCAACGCAAGTTCTCCGTGAGCGCGGCCGAAGTGGGCGACCAGGATCTGCACCGCAGGGCCCGTATCGGGGTCGCTCTGGTCAGTGGGGACGCGGGGTTCCTCTCGGATGTACTGGACCGCTGCGAGCGGCTGGTCGCGGCACGTCCGGAAGTGGAGCTGCTGTCGGTGAGACGGCGGCTGCACGGTGATGAAGACTGACTGCAAGACATAAGAAGGAGACGGACCAGTGGCCGACAATGCGCGGGCGAAGAAGCTGGCGGACCTCATCCGGGAGGTGGTGGCCGAGAAGCTGCAGCGTGGTGTCAAGGACCCCCGCCTCGGTACGCACGTGACCATCACGGACACCCGGGTCACCGGCGACCTGCGGGAGGCCACGGTCTTCTACACGGTCTACGGTGACGACGAGGACCGCGCCAGCGCGGCGGCGGGCCTCGAAAGCGCCAAGGGCGTACTGCGCTCCGCGGTCGGCCGGGCGGCGGGCACCAAGTTCACGCCCACCCTGACCTTCGTCGCGGACGCCCTCCCGGAGAACGCCAAGACCATCGAGGACCTCCTCGAGAAGGCGCGGACCTCCGACGCCCAGGTGCGCGAGGTGTCCTCCGGCGCCCAGTACGCCGGAGACGCCGACCCGTACAAGAAGCCGGGCGAGGACGCCGACGACTCCGACGAGGACGCAGCCGCGGAATGAGCACGCAGGTAGGTAAGACGCCGGACGGCCTTGTCATCGTCGACAAGCCGTCCGGCTTCACTTCGCACGACGTGGTCGCCAAGATGCGCGGGATCGCCAAGACCCGCCGCGTCGGCCACGCCGGCACGCTCGACCCGATGGCGACGGGCGTCCTCGTCTTGGGCGTGGAGAAGGCCACCAAGCTCCTCGGCCACCTCGCGCTCACCGAGAAGGAGTACCTCGGGACGATCCGCCTCGGCCAGAACACCCTGACGGACGACGCGGAGGGTGAGATCACCTCCTCGGCGGACGCCTCCGCGGTGACGCGCGAGGCCGTGGACCAGGGCATCGCCAAGCTGTCCGGCGAGATCATGCAGGTCCCGTCGAAGGTCAGCGCCATCAAGATCAAGGGCGTGCGCTCCTACAAGCGCGCCCGGGACGGCGAGGACTTCGAGATCCCGGCCCGGCCGGTGACGATCTCCTCGTTCCAGGTGTACGACATGCGGGACGCGGAGGCCGAGGACGGCACCAAGGTCGTCGACCTCGTCGTCTCCGTCGTCTGCTCCAGCGGTACGTACATCCGCGCGCTCGCCCGTGACCTGGGAGCCGACCTCGGCGTCGGCGGGCACCTGACCGCGCTGCGGCGCACCCGGGTGGGCCCGTACAAGATCGACCGGGCGCGGACCCTGGACCAGCTCCAGGAGGAGCTGACCGTCATGCCGATCGGCGAGGCGGCGGCCGCGGCCTTCCCGCGCTGGGACCTCGACGCCCGGCGGGCCTCGCTGCTCGCCAACGGCGTGCGGATCGACATGCCGGACGCGTACCCCGCGGGGCAGACGGTGGCGGTCTACGGGCCGGACGGCGTGCTGCTCGGTCTCGTGGAGAGCAAGGGCGGCAAGGCGAAGTCGCTGGCGGTCTTCGCCTGATCCGCCGGTCTCTCCGGACCCGCTGACCCGCTGATCCGCTTTGACGTGGAGCGGTGAGCGCACATCGCCTGCCGCTCACCGCTCCACGACCCCCCTCGGGTAGGTCTCTATCCAGCCGGACCCCCGTATTCACCCGTCCGGGCAGGCGCGCGGAGTGACTGGAGGGAGCGTAAGGGGGCGCTTTTGCCACCCGTGCTCCTCCTCTTGGCCTGCATGCGCCGGCTGCCCCGCCGGGTCCGCTACTCCCCGAAGGCCCCACCAGGCTTTATGCCGCCGCCCGGCGCCGGGGGCGCGGGCGGGCCCGGGTACTCGGGAAGGCAGGACGGCACCAGCGATGTCTCGAGCGAGCCGAAGGACACGTCCTTGGGATGGGCTCGGGACTGCCCGAGCACGAGGGTGCGCCCCGGCGGAAGCGTCACCGAGTTGATCTTCAGTACGAATCCGCTGCCATCGCGGCTGAGCAGCCCCTCCGCGGAGTCGAAACCACCGGCCGGCCATGCGGTGCACTGAGCCGCCGGGATCCGGGGAACCAGGGCGACGCTGACGCCCAGCGCGCGGAGTTCTCGCTCCATCCCGGGCGTCCCCTCGGGATGGAAGAGCCTGACCGTGATGGTGCCGTCGTTGCCCTTGGACCAGGCATACGCGGCCGAGGAGCCCCCATCGCCGCCGAGGACCGGCAGGGCGACCAGAAGGCCCGCGGCGGCCGCCGCCGCTGTCACGCCGACGGCGAGCGGCATCCGGAACCGGCGGGCGGGGGAACGGACGGAGAAATCGACCTGCTCCTCCAACCTGCTCCGGTCGGCGGCGATCGCCAGGAGCTCCTCCTTGAGGCGCTCCTCGAACCGGGTGGGCCTGCTGTTCATCGCGCTGCCTCCAACTGGTGTGCCGGGACGGGGTGTTCGCAAGACGTGGACGCGGTCCGCAGAATGCGCCGGGCGCGGTGCAGGCGGACCCGGACGGTGGCCTGGGTGACGCCGAGGGCCTGCGCGGCCTCGGCCGGGCTGAGGCCGTCCACGACGATCAGGTCGAGGACGGCTCGAAGCGGATCGGAGAGGGCGGCATGTCTCTCGGCGAGCGCCCGGAACGCCCGCTGGGCGTCGATCCGCTCCTCCAGCGCGGCGACGTCCTCTTCGTCGAGCAGCCGGCGGCCGCTCAGCCGCTCCAGTGCGCCGCGCTCGCGGGCACGGCCGCGGGCATGGCCCGCCAGGACATGCCGCGCGATGCCGTACAGCCAGGCGACCGGGACCCCGCGGTCGGGCCGGTAGCCCGGAGCGGCCTTCAACGCGGCGAGGAAGATGTCTGCCGTGAGGTCGGCCGCCAGATGCGGGTCCGCGACGCGGCGCGTGACGAAACCCAGAACCGCGTCTATGTGCTCCTGGTAGAACGCCCCGAATCCTTCGGGCGTGGTCAGATCCGGCGGTCCGATCCCCGCCCGCACGGTCTCCTGCTCGGTGCTGCTCACCGGGCCCCCTCCCTGGTATTTGGGGGCCCGTACGAGCCCCTCTACCCCCTACTTGGCCGCAGCCGCCCCCACCGTTACATCCGCGAGCGCGGGCTCCGCCCCGCCGAGGTGACACAGAGCGCCCCCAGCCAGATGCCGATGCGGGGCCCCGGGCACGGGCATGGCAGTCTTAGACCTGCAATCGGCAACCAGGACAGGGCCTACACGGTTCGGGCGAGGAGCGGTCACAGTGCAGCGCTGGCGTGGCTTGGAGGACATCCCCCAGGACTGGGGACGCAGCGTCGTCACCATCGGCTCGTACGACGGTGTGCACCGGGGCCACCAGCTGATCATCGGGCGAGCCGTGGCCAAGGCCCGTGCGCTCGGCGTCCCGTCCGTCGTCGTCACCTTCAGCCCGCACCCGAGCGAGGTCGTGCGCCCCGGCAGCCACCCGCCGATCCTGGCCCCGTACGACCGCCGTGCCGAACTGATGGCCGGGCTGGGTGTGGACGCGCTGCTGATCCTGCCGTTCACGGCGGAGTTCTCGCAGCTCTCCCCGGCCGACTTCATCGTGAAGGTGCTCGTCGACAAGCTGCACGCGCGCGCCGTCATCGAGGGTCCGAACTTCCGCTTCGGCCACCGGGCCGCCGGGAACGTCGACTTCCTCCGCGAGCTGGGCGCCACGTACGACTACGAGGTCGAGGTCGTGGACCTGGTCGAGCGCGGCGAGGCGGGCGGCGGCGTGCCCTTCTCCTCCACGCTGGCGCGCAGGCTGGTCGCCGAGGGTGACATGGAGGGCGCGGCCGAGATCCTGGGCCGGCCGCACCGGGTCGAGGGCGTCGTCGTACGCGGCGCCCAGCGCGGGCGCGAGCTCGGCTTCCCGACCGCCAACGTCGAGACGCTCCCGCACACCGCGATCCCGGCGGACGGGGTGTACGCGGGCTGGCTCACGGCCAACGGCGAGCGGATGCCGGCCGCGATCTCGGTCGGCACGAACCTGCAGTTCGACGCCACCGAGCGGACGGTGGAGGCGTACGCGATCGACCGGGTCGGCCTGGACCTGTACGGCCTGCACGTCACCGTGGACTTCCTCGCGTACGTGCGCGGCATGGCGAAGTTCGAATCGCTGGACGGCCTCCTCGAAGCGATCGCGGACGACGTGAAGCGGGCGCGGACGCTGACCGAGTCGTACGACGCGGAGCGCTGAGCCGGGTCGCCCCGAACGCGGAAGGGCCCGTACCTCCCCCGGGAGGTACGGGCCCTTCTCGTTGTCCGCCGCCGCCGTCAGCCGAGGCGCGGGTCGCGCGGGGGCTGCTGCGGGTGCTGGGGGGGCTGCTGCTGGGGCTGCCAGGGCTGACCGGGCTGCGGATAGGGCTGTCCGTACGGCTGCGGAGGCTGCTGGTACGGGGACGGGGCCGGGCCCTGGGGCTGGCCGTACGGCTGGCCCTGCGGCTGAGCCTGCGGAGCCTGCTGGTGCGGCTGCGGCTGCGGCTGAAGCTGGGGCTGGGGCTGGGGCTGTTGAGGTGCTCCCCAGTGGCCCTGGGGGGCCTGCTGGGCCGCGCGGAGGAAGTCCTCGGCGACGAGTGCGGAGAGGTTGAAGTACGCCTCCCGGGTCTTCGGCCGCAGCATGTCGAGGTCGACCTCGGCACCGGCCGCGAGGTGCTCGTCGAACGGCACCACGACGACGCCCCGGCAGCGGGTCTCGAAGTGCTGCACGATGTCCTCGACCTTGATCATCTTTGCGGTCTCGCGGACCCCCGAGATGACGGTGATCGAGCGGGAGACGAGATCGGCGTACCCGTGCGCGGAGAGCCAGTCGAGCGTGGTGCTCGCGCTGCTGGCGCCGTCCACCGACGGGGTCGAGATGATGATCAGCTGATCGGCCAGGTCCAGGACCCCGCGCATGGCGGAGTAGAGGAGCCCGGTGCCCGAGTCGGTGAGGATGATCGGGTACTGGCGGCCGAGCGTGTCGATGACGCGGCGGTAGTCCTCGTCGTTGAACGTCGTGGAGACCGCCGGGTCGACGTCGTTGGCGATGATCTCCAGGCCGGAGGGGGCCTGAGAGGTGAACCGCCGGATGTCCATGTACGAGTTCAGGTACGGGATCGCCTGGACCAGGTCCCGGATCGTGGCCCCGGTCTCGCGGCGGACCCGGCGGCCGAGGGTGCCGGCGTCGGGGTTCGCGTCGATGGCCAGGATCTTGTCCTGGCGCTCGGTGGCGAGGGTGGCGCCGAGGGCGGTCGTGGTCGTGGTCTTGCCGACGCCGCCCTTGAGGCTGATGACGGCGATGCGGTAGCAGGACATGACCGGGGTGCGGATCAGCTCCAGCTTGCGCAGGCGCTCGGCCTCGGCCGCCTTGCCGCCGAACCGGAACCCGGAGCGCTGGGGCCGGGGCTTCTGCTTGCCGCGCAGCAGGCGGTCCGAGGACAGCTCGACCGCGGCGGTGTAGCCGAGGGGCGCGCCGCCGCCGGTGCCCGGACCGGGCTGGTAGCGCGGGTCGTGCGGCTGCGGGCCGGGCTGGGGCCCGGCGGGCCACTGGGCGTTGGTACGGGGGTCGTACTGCGGCTGCTGGTGCTGCTGCTGCGGCGGTACGGGTGCGGCTTGCGCGGGCGGGAACGCGTACTCGCCCGCCTCGACGGGCGGCTGGGGCTGCGGCATCGGCTGCGCCGGTGCGGGAGCCGGGGGGAAGCCGTACCCGTCCTGCGGCGCGGGCGCGGGCGCGGGCGCGGCAGGGCCGGGGGTCGGGGGGAAGCCGTAGCCCTGCTGGGGCGCGGTCGCGGACGGGCCGGGTGAGGGAGGGAATCCGTACCCGTCCTGGGGCGCGACCGGGGCCGGGCCGGGGGCGGGCGGGAAGCCGTACCCGTCCTGCGGCGCCGGGGTCGAGGGGAACGCGGGCGGCAGCGCCGGGAGTTCGCCTCCGTGTCCCCCGAAGGGGGTTCCCACGGGCGGGTGAACCGCGTCCGCGGGGCTGACGGGTTTCGGTGCCTCCGGCGCGGGGACCGCGTCGCGGGGCTCGTCCTCCGCGGCGGCGGGCCCGGCGCTCGGGAACGGGACGGGCGTCCCGTCGGGCGGGGTGTCCTGCCGCTGGGCGGGGACGGGCGCCTCGAGGGAGGCCTTCACGAGCGGTCCGGGCGCGTCCGAGGGCTCGGCGGCGAAGGGCGCCGGGACCTGGACCGGAGCCGGCAGCGCGGGCGCGTCGACCGGAGCCGGCAGCGCGTGCGCGTCGGCCGGAGCCGGGAGCGCCGGGAGGGCGGGGGGAGCCAAGGGGGCAGCGACCGGCGGAACGGGTGCCTCGGCCAGGGGGGCGCCAGTGCCGTCGGCCGGTGCCGGCGGGGCCGGGAACACCGGGGGCGTGTCGGCGGGTGCCGGTGCCGGGTACGCCGGGGGCGTGTCAGCGGGGGCCGGTGTCTCCGGGGCCGCGGCCGCGGCCGGTACCGGGAACGCCGAGGGCGCAGACGTGTCGGCCGGGGCGCTGAAGGGAGCCGGGGCCGGGGCCGGTGCCGGGAACGGCGCGGGCGGGGCGGCGTTCTCGGCAGGCGCAGGCGCAGGCGCAGGCGCCGGAGCGGGGAAGGGGGACGGTACGCCCGCGCCGTCCGACGGCGTGCGCGGGACCGGCGGCGCGATCCGCATCGTCGGGGGCGAGGCCACGTCCGACGGGCGGTGGGGTTCGAAGCCGCTGCCCTCGGGCAGGCCCGGTACGGGGGTGGCCGGAGCCGCGCCCTGCGTGTACCAGGCCGGCGGGGTGTAGTCGATGGTGAACTCGCCCGTCACCTCGGGCTCCGCGTCGGACTGATCGTCCGTCGGGACGTCCCAAGTCCCGCCGCGCCTCTCGTTCCGATCGCCGCTCACTGGTCCTCCTGGTCTGTCGAACACTGGTCCGGCGCCCACCTCGACGCCGCGCCCACGCTCAGCCTAATCGTGCGCGCCGACGCCAGTGTCCGCCCCCGTGGGACGGGCCGCGGGGCCGGGCCCTGCGGGCCGCCCCGGTGGCGTCGTCCTTCCCGTCCTGCCTACAGGGTGGCCGCCTCCTGAGCAACCGTCACCGGGCCCGGGACACGATGTGCCGGCGGGGCCGGACGGGGCTCAGTCGATGCGGCGGGACGGGCCCAGGAGGCCGGTCTCGGCCTCCGTGCCCTGGGTCATCACGAACTGGCGGTCCCGCGGCGTGCACCACAGGGTGACCCCGTCGCCCAGCGTCGGCAGCGAATCCACGGCCGCCCGCGGCAGGTTCATCAGACGGCCGAGCTGCTCCGCCTCGTCCGGGGACACCCGCTGGACGCCCACCAGCGAGGAGTTCTGCAGCAGCCGCGGCGCCGTCGGGCTCAGGTACGGCAGCAGGGTCAGCACCGACTGCCAGGGCCCCGCCACCACGCGTCCGCGCGGCGGCCGCATCCCGCAGTCCCGGATCACCAGCACCGGGCTGCCCGCCGACGCGCCCTGCGGCGGCACCCGGCCGACCTCGTGCAGCGTCACGCACTGCTGCCCGCCGCCCGCCGCCTGGGCCAGCCCGGACCACACCTGCCCGCGCCCGGTCTCCACCGCCACCCGGGCCCCCGTGGCCGCCGCCCGCAGCGCCATCACCTGAGCCGTCCACAGGCCGCCGATCAGCGTCACCTCGTACGGCGTCGGCCGGTTGATGCCGAGCACCGCCGGGCGCCCCTCGGCGTCCACGCCGATGACGACCCCGTCGTCCCCGACGGGCAGCGCCAGCGCGTCCAGGTCCACCGCCGGGACCGCGTGCCGTTCCCGGCGCGGGCCGATCAGCCCGAAGCCGCCCCTCATCGCGCCCCTCCCAGCGGCAGTGAAGCCAGCAGCCCCGGTACCTGTTCACGGTCGAGCCGGACCAGCCCGGTGCGCACACCGCGGGCCGTCCGTTCCAGTTCCCGGCGGGCCGCCACGAGTTCCTCGTCGCTGCGCCCCGTGACCCGTACGTGGCCGGTCAGCGTCACGCCCTGGCGCTCCGCCGGAGCCATCGTCAGGCTGAAGTTCGTCGCCAGCGCCGGCAGCGAGGTCAGCAGCGCCACGAACTGGGGCAGGGACGCCGCCCCGCCGCCGCCGAGCTGCGGCCAGCGGGCTATCCAGTACGTGGTGTGCCGCCGGTCGTCGCAGCGCCAGATCCGCGCCGTCTCCTCCGTCCGCCGGCCGGTGCTCGCCGAGCGCCCCGCCTGCGTGATCGCCATCGGGTTCGCGCACGAGGACGTGGCCAGTGCGCCTGTCAGCTCCTGTTCGGTGAGCACGGTGGCCCGGAACCCGGCCCCAGTGAGCCGGCTCGCCAACTGGTCGGCCGCCCGCACCACACAGCGCTGCGCGCCCGCGAGTCCGCCGCCGCGCGCGGTGACCGCCTCGGGGCACAGCTCCGGGTCGAGCTTGAGCGCGATCCAGGTCAGCCGCACCGCCGGGGTGCCCGTGGCGGCCTGGAGCGGCGCGTAGTTGCGGGTGGCCATCGACTGGGCCGGCAGGTGCGGGGCCGGCGCGGGCTGCGTGTGCTGCACCAGCTGGGCGGATTCCAGCCGGATGCCGTCGACTTCGAGGATGTCCCGTACGAGCCCGAGCGGAAGCGGCCGCGCACCGCGGTCCGGCCGCAGCGCGGTGGCGTCCATGTCCACCTGGACCACGGCGGTCAGGAACGTCCCGTCACCGACCATGCCGACGGGCCGCCGGTCACGGTCGCTGAACGTGAGGGTCCGCAGCGCCGGATCGGCCTCGACGAGCGGGGCCAGCCCCGGCTCGGTGCCCGCGGGCACCGCGAACGACGCGGCCCGGCGGCGCCGCGAGCGCAGTTCGAGGGCGCCGCCGAGCCACTCGGGCAGGGAGCGCTGGTGGCGGCGTACGACGGCGAGCACCACCAGGGCGAGCGCCAGGACACCGGCGGGCACCAGCAGCATCGGCTCCACGACCCAGGCCACCAGCAGGGCGGCCACGGCGATCTGGAGCAGGACGAGTTGTTGCAGTCGGAACGGGCCGAAGCGGCCCGGGCTCGACTTCGGATACGGCGTCACCCCGCCGCGCGCGGGTGCGGGCGCACCCGTCTGCGGCTGCGTCGCGGTGGCCATCAGGCGCCCACCTCCCCTTTCTCCCCCAGCTACCGCCGGGAGGTGCCCCCAGGGCCGTGTCCCCGCGCTGAATTCGTGCGGTCCGGAAGGCAGCGAGCGGCGGCCTCACCCTACCCGGCCCGTACCCACCCTCCGTCAAGAGGCATAGTAGGTGCCCGGTCCGACAATCGAGGCCCGGGGACCGTACTCACCGACCGGGCCGTGCGGGGAGAAGCAGCCGGTCATGGCATCACGACGTGATGAACTCAACGCGTACACCTTCGCGAAGCGGCGCACGGTGTCCGCGTTCCTCCAGCCTTCCGCCACGGGCTCCGAGGAAGGCGCGCCGCGCCCGCTGCGCGCGGTCCTGCCCGGCCTGATCGCGGGAGCGCTCGTACTCGCCGGGTTCGGCGCCTGGGGGATGTTCAAGCCCCAGGCCCCCAAGGGCTGGGACGAGGCCGGTACGAAGGTCATCGTCGGCAAGCAGTCGACGACCCGGTACGTGGTGCTGACGACGAAGGTGAACGGCAAGGACCAGACCCGGCTGCACCCGGTGCTCAACCTCGCCTCCGCCCGACTCCTGCTGGATCCGCAGAAGTTCAAGGTCATCCAGATCGACGACAAGGTCCTGGACGCGGGCAAGCCGCCGCGCGGGCCCATCATCGGCATCCCGTACGCGCCGGACCGGCTGCCCGCCCCGCAGGACGCGGGCAAGGCCAAGCGGTGGGCCGTCTGCCAGGCGCCGGGCGGCAACGGCAAGACCGTGCAGACCGCGACGTTCGTCCTCGCCGACCGCGAGGCGGGGCTGATGGACGACGCCCGCAAGCTCACCGACACGCAGATGCTGTACGTGCAGAGCGCGGGCGGGGCCAAGGAGCGCTACCTGGTCGACGCCTCGGGGACGAAGTACAAGTTCCCCGAAGGCGGCCCGGACGCGGCGAAGATGACGAACGCACTGGTCGGCAGCACCGGCGCCACCCCGCAGCAGGTCACCGAGTCCTGGCTGGCCACCCTCAACTCCGGGGACGACCTGGCCTTCCCGCAGCTGCCGGTGGCGGCCGGCACCAAGGCGGACGTCCAGGGCCTGACCACGGCCGACAACAAGGTCGGCATGGTGCTGATGGCGCAGACCGGCTCCGGCGCGCAGCACTACGTCGTCCTGCCCGGGAAGGTCGCCCCGGTCTCCGACTTCATGGCGTGGCTGCTGATTTCGGCGCCCGCGACCGACGGCCTCAACATGCACGGCAAGCCCCACGAGGTCGACCTCCAGTCCCTCACCCCGGACGCCACCGCGTTCAAGGGCGAAGCCAAGTGGCCGCAGAAGAAGGCCGACCGGATCAACATGACGGCCGCGGCGGACGCCGCGAATGCCCAGGGCGCGGCCGCCCAGGGCGCCGGCGCCCGCGACACCGTCTGCAACGTGCTGCGCTCGGTCGACGGACAGGGCAACCAGACGCTGAGCACCTGGGCCGGCACCGGATTCCCCATCGACATCACCGCCAGCGGCACCAGCGCGTACGTCACGCCCGGCTCGGGACTGCTCTACACGCAGGTCCAGGGGCGGCAGACCACGGCGGGCGGCGCCCTCTTCCTGGTCACCGACACCGGCCTGCGGTACGCGGTGCAGGCCAACGGGGACAGCGACGCCGAGAAGTCGAAGATCGGTGCCCCCGACCAGCAGAGCGGCCAGCCCGCCGCCGACGGCCGGCCCGAGGCCAGCCAGGCGCAGATCCGGCTCGGCTACGGGACCGTCACACCGGCCCTGGTGCCCATCGCGTGGTCCGAGTTCCTCTCGAAGGGGCCGCGCCTGGACACCAACTCCGCCCGCCAGCCCCAGGGTTCGTGAGGACGCCGCCGATGCCGATCCCGATGCCGAAGCCGATGTCCCCGTACGCGCGCGGTGCGCTCGTCTGCGCCGCGCTCGCCGTCGCCGCCCTGTCCGGTACGACCGCCACGGCCGGTGCCGCCGCGGCAGCGGCTCCGTACCCGGAGCCCGTCAGCGCCCCGGCCGCCCCCCTCGCGCTCGCGGGCGCGGGCGAGTGCACCTTTCCCATGAAGAAGCAGATCGCCGACCGCCCCTGGGCCCTGCAGCGGCTGCTGCTCGACGCGCTCTGGGCGCAGACCAAGGGCAAGGACAAGAGTGGCAAGCCCGTCCGCGTCGCGGTCATCGACACCGGTGTGGACCGGGCGAACCCGCAGCTCAGCGGGGCCATAGACGTAGGTGCGGGCAAGGACCTCATCGATCCCAAGGGCGGCGACGGCACCACCGACACCGTCGGCCACGGCACCAAGGTGGCCGGGCTGATCGCGGCCCGCCCGCAGGAGGGAACCGGCTTCGTCGGCCTGGCCCCCGACGCCACGATCATCCCGATCCGGCAGAACGACGGGCAGGGCAAGGGCAACGCCCAAACGCTCGGCCAGGCGATCGACCACGCGGTGTCCAAGGGCGCCCAGGTCATCAACATCTCCCAGGACACCGACGTCCCGCTGAGCGCCGACTCCGAGCTCGGCAAGGCCGTCCAGCGGGCCGTCGACGCCAAGATCGTGGTCGTGGCCTCGGCGGGCAACGACGGCATGACCGGAGAGAAGCGCAAGACCTACCCGGCGGCCTTCCCCGGCGTCCTCGCCGTCGGCGCCTCGGACCGCAACAACGAGCGGGCGGCGTTCTCCCAGCCCGGCGACTTCATCGGCGTCGCCGCGCCCGGCGTGGACATGGTCTCCACCGTCCCCGGCTTCGGCCAGTGCATCGACAACGGCACCAGCTTCTCCGCGCCTTACGTGGCCGGACTCGCCGCCCTGCTGCGCGCCAAGCACGAGGACTGGACCCCGCAGCAGATCATCTGGCAGATCCAGGGGACCGCCGAGCGATCGGTCAACGGCCGCGACGACTACGTCGGATGGGGAGTCGTCGACCCGGTGCGCGCGGTCACGCAGGACCACGAGGCGCCCAAGGCGCCGGTCCCGGACCCGGGCCCGCCCCCGGCGGCCGCGCCCGAGGCGGCGGCGCTGCGGATGACCGAGACGGCGCAGGAGCGCGAGGAGCGGTACAGCACGTACGCTCTCGGCATCGCGGGCGTGCTGATCGCGGTCATCGCGGGCACGGCGACGGTGGTGCGCGACGCCCGCAAGCGCCGGGGCCGTTTGCAGTGAACCGTCACAGTTCATCAACGGTAGCGGCCCACTGGTGTTGGGCCTGTCAGATGAACTGGCTAGAGTGACACCAGGCTTCACGACTGTGATCGGGGGATCGCGTGAGGCGGAGGGGATTTCCGGTGGTGCGTGGCTCAGATCCGCGCCCGGAACCTCCCTTCCGCTGCGCAATCCGCCGGTTCTGCCGGCGAATTGAGAAGTGAGGAGCTTCGGATGAGCAATTTCGGACTCGCAGACGATCCGATCGTCCAGGCGAAGAACAAGATCGAGACGACGGCCCGTGCCGTCACCACCCAGTCCCGCGAGCTGGCCGACATCCTCGCCACGGTGAGCGCCGGCTGGACCGGTGTGGGTGCCTCGGGCTTCGTTTCCGCCCAGACGGTCGTCAACGAGGACCACGACGAGATCCGTCGTCTGCTCGGGGTGCTGCACAACGCGGTCGCGCAGACCAAGAACCTCAGCAACGCGCAGGACGACGACGTGCGCGCGGCGTTCAAGACGGTGCAGGCCGGCGCGGGCCAGGGCGGCTCGGGCCTCAACGGCATCTGACCTGCCGCGCAGGTCTTACGACGTCACGTCGTTCCCACTCAACTCAGCGTGAAGGAGTACAACATGTCCGGTCCCGACGGCGGGCACACCAAGGTCCGGTATGAGAGCGTCCAGGAGATGGCGAACCGCATCCGCGTCGTCTCGAAGAAGATCATGACGGACCTGGAGGAGATGGACCAGGCCCTGAAGGTCGTCACGGACACCTGGGACGGTGAGGCGCACCAGGCGTACGTCACCCTCCAGGGGAAGTACAAGGGCAAGGCCGACCACATGCACAAGCAGCTGGAGCAGGTCGCCACGCTGATCGAGCGCGGCAAGGGTGACTACCGCGCCACCGACGTGAAGGCCTCGCGCCTGTTCACCGAGGCCTACTGAGCCCGGTCGACCGCATGCGAAGAGGGGCGCGCCCGATCAGGGCGCGCCCCTTCGTGCCTTCCCGGCGTACGGGACTCAGCGCGGACCGCGGTCGAGGTCGAACTCCCCGTCCCTGGCCCCGAGCACGAAGGCCTCCCACTCGGCCGCCGTGTAGCGCAGGACGGTGTCCCGGTCGAGCGAGGACCGCATGGCCACCGCGCCCTCGGGCAGCCGCGCGATCTCGACCCGCTCCTCGTCGGGGCTGGACCCGGGAGGCCCCTCCCACTCCACGCCGCTGATGTCGAGCGCGTACAGCTCGTCCTTCTCCTGCTGAGTGCCCATGTGCGGCCTTTCCCTCGGCGGTGCGGTGCTCCCGCGGTCTTCCCTCCCGATTATCGGTGCTGCGGGCACCCGCGGGGGAGCGTTTCCCGTTGATCACAGGAAAGCGGGGCCCGGCCGTCGGCCGGGCCCCGCTCCTCGTTCGTGCTCCTCCCCAGGCGCCCCTTACATCTCCGGCAGGCGGCCCAGCTGGACCAGCGACGTGCCCCGCTTGCGCGAGGAGAAGTACGCGCGGCCCGGGGGCATCGGGCGGGGGCGGACGTTGCCGATCAGGTCGCCCTCGGACGGGTCACCCGACAGGACCACGCCCTGCGCGCCGAGCTCCTTGAAGCGCTGCATGAACGGCTCGTACAGCGAACGCGAGGCGCCCGCCGAGTTGCGCGCGATGATGAAGCGGACACCCGTGTCGCGGGCGAACGGCAGGTACTCCACCAGCGGGGCCAGCGGATTGCCCTGGCTCGTGGCCACCAGGTCGTAGTCGTCGATGACGATGAACACGTCCGGGCCCGTCCACCAGCTGCGGTCGCGCAGCTGCTGCGGAGTGACGTCGGTCGGCGGCTGGCGCCGGGAGAACACCCCGCCCAGCGCCTCCATGTGCGTCTGCAGGGAGCTCGCCATCGGCGCGTACTCCAGCAGGTGCTCCTCCGGCAGCGCCCCGAGCAGGCTGCGCCGGTAGTCGCCGACGACGAGGCGGGCCTGGTCCGGGGTGTACCGCTGGGCGATCTGCTGGCAGATCAGCCGCAGCAGGTTCGTCTTGCCGGACTCGCTCTCGCCGAACACCAGGAAGAACGGGTCGCTCTCGAAGTCGACGAACACCGGCTCCAGGTCCGTCTCGTCGATGCCGATGGCCAGCCCGCGGCCCGGCTGGTCCCCGCCCCGGGGCAGCTGGTCGGCGTGCAGCAGCCGCGGCAGCAGCCGTACTCCGGGAGCCGCGGCCCCCGCCCAGTTCTGCTTCACCGCCGACACGAAGGCGGCCGTGGCCTCCGACAGCTCCTCCGGGTCGTGCGCGCCGTCGATCCGCGGCAGTGCGCCCAGGAAGTGCAGCTTCTCCGCGACCTGGCCGCGCCCCGGCATCCCGGTCGGCACGTTCGCCGCGACCTTGCGGTCGAACTCGGAGTCCATGACGTCGCCGAGCCGCAGCTCCAGCCGGTTCAGCATCTGGTCCTTGAGCGCGGCCCGCACCTCCATGTACCGCGCCGCCGTGATCACCACGTGGATGCCGTAGCCCAGACCGCGCGAGGCGATGTCCGTGACCACCGACTCCAGGCCCTCGTACTCGGTCCGGAAGCCGCCCCAGCCGTCGATGACGAGGAACACGTCGCCCCACGCCTCGCCGGGCAGCTCGCCCGCCGCGCGCCGGCGCCGGTACGTGCCGATCGAGTCGACGTTGTTCGCGCGGAAGAACTCCTCGCGGCGGTTGAGGATGCCCCCCACCTCCGCGACCGTGCGCCGCACCCGCTCCGGGTCCAGGCGCGAGGCGATCCCGCCCACGTGCGGCAGCTCGGAGATCGACGACATGCTGCCGCCACCGAAGTCCAGCCCGTAGAACTGCACCTCGCGCGGCGTGTGCGTCAGCGCGAACGAGGAGATCAGCGTCCGCATCAGCGTCGACTTGCCCGACTGCGGGCCGCCGACCACCATCATGTGGCCCGCCGCACCCGAGAAGTCCCGGTACAGCACCTCACGGCGCTGCTCGAACGGCTTGTCGATGAGGCCGAGCGGTACGACGAGCCCGCCGGGCCGCGTGTACCCCTCCGCGTGCAGCCCCCGCTCCGCCGAAGGAGCCAGCGCCGGCAGCAGCTGGTCCAGCGGCGGGGCCTGGTCGAGCGGCGGCAGCCACACCTGGTGCGCCGGCACCCCCTGCCCCTCCAGCCGGCCCACGATCACGTCCAGCACCGTGTCCGCGAGCGCGTCGTCCTCCCGCTGCGACTGCGCCGCCAGGTACGCCGGGTCCGGCGCCGCGTACACGACCGGCACCGGGGTCGCCGTGAACAGCGCGGGCCGCCGCTCCACCGGGAACAGCCCGACCGACAGGTCCGGTCCGCCCGAGCGGTAGGTGCCCGAGACGTACGCCGCCTTGAAGCGCGTCATCTCGTCCGTACCGAACTTCAGGTAGCCCGAACCCGGCACCGAGGGCAGGTGGTACGCGTCCGGCACGCCGATCGCGGTGCGCGACTCCGCCGCCGAGAAGGTCCGCAGACCGATCCGGTACGACAGGTACGTGTCCAGCCCGCGCAGCTTGCCCTCCTCCAGGCGCTGCGAGGCCAGCAGCAGGTGCACGCCCAGCGAACGGCCGATGCGGCCGATCTGGATGAACATGTCGATGAAGTCGGGCTTCGCCGTCAGCAGCTCGCTGAACTCGTCGATGACCAGCACCAGCGAGGCCAGCGGCTCCAGCGGGGCACCCGCCGCGCGCGCCTTCTCGTAGTCGTGGATGTTCGCGTAGTTGCCCGCCGAGCGCAGCAGCTCCTGCCGGCGCTGCAGCTCACCGCGGATCGAGTCGCCCATGCGGTCCACGAGCGTGAGGTCGTCCGCCAGGTTGGTGATGACCGCGGCCACGTGCGGCATCTGCCCCATGCCCGTGAAGGTCGCACCGCCCTTGAAGTCGGCGAGTACGAAGTTCAGCGTCTCCGAGGTGTGCGTGACCGCCAGGCCCAGCACCAGCGTGCGCAGCAGCTCCGACTTGCCGGAACCGGTCGCGCCCACGCACAGGCCGTGCGGGCCCATGCCCTCCTGCGCCGCCTCCTTCAGGTCCAGCATGACCGGAGCGCCGTCCTCGCCGACACCGATCGGCACGCGCAGCCGCTCACCGGCCGAACGCGGCCGCCAGGTGCGGGCCACGTCGATCGAGGCCGCGTCGCCCAGGTTCAGCAGATCCGTGAAGTCCAGGTTGGCCAGCAGCGGTTCGTCGTCGTCCCCGCCGCCCGTGCGCAGCGGCGCCAGCTGCCGCGCGAGCGCCTCCGCCGCCGGCAGCGACAGCGTGTCCGGTACGCCCTCGTACGCGATCCCCGCGCCCGACTCCAGCCGCAGCCGGCCCGGCCGCACCACGACCGACAGCCCGCCGCGCGGCTCGTCCAGCTCGCCCGCGACCACCTCCACGATGGTCACGCCCTGCAGCCCCTCGGCCGCCGCGAACGCCGAGTCCGGCGGCACCAGCCCGCCGCGCGAGTTCGCGTCCAGTACGACGACCAGGTGCGGCTGGTCCAGCACCGGGGACACGTCGCGGCTGAACCGCGGCCGCCCCTCCAGCCGGGGAGCCAGCAGCCCCTCCAGCTCGGTCAGGTCATCGCTGAACAGGCGCTTCGTACCGGCCCCGTCGACCTGCCCCGGCACCTGCGTGTGCGGCAGCCACTTCGTCCAGTCCCAGGACGGCACCGCCCCGGGCGCCGCCACCACGGCCACCACCAGGTCCTCGGGGGAGTGCAGCGTCGCCAGCTGCGCCACCAGCGCCCGCGCCGCCCCGCGCGCCGACTCCGGCTCCCCGGACACCGTCACGTGGTAGAACGCCCGCAGCGACACGGCCACCGGCAAACCGTCCAGCGAGGAGTGCACCTTCAGGAAGCGCTGCATCGCGCCCGCCGTCAGCGGCTCCAGCTCATCCACCGGCGCCGTGTCCGGCGCCACCAGCGCAGTCGCGAGACGCTGAGCGCCCAGCCCGAGCCGGGCCTGCCCGAAGTCCTCGTCGCCGACGCGCCGCTCCCACAGCCGCGAGCCCTCGGCCACCACCGACCACAACTGCTCGGGGGCCGGGTGCAGATACAACTGGGCGTCGCGCTGCGCCCGCGCGGTCCTGCGGACCTGACGGCGGGTCTGCGCGAGGTATTTCAGATAGTCCCGGCGCACATCGGCCATTTGCCCCTGCGTACCGCGCCGATGGCGCACCAGCTGGGCCAGAACCATGCCCACCGTGGACACCAGCATCAGCACACCCATGATGCGCATGAAGGGCGCCGCACCCGGCATGAAGAAGAAAACGACCGACGAGCCCATGCCGAGCATCGGCAGGAGCTGCATCAGCATGCCCTCCTGCTGCCCGCGGGGAAGCTCCGGCGGAGCCTCCAGCCTCAGCTCGTCCGAAGGAACTTCGGGCGGCAAGGACCGCGGCGGGCGTTTGACGACGATCTGACTCACCGGAGCATCAATCCCTCGAAAACGGACGGGACGTCGCAACCGGCGCCCCCAAGTCCCGGGCGCGAAGGGGGTCTCCCCTGCGCGACGGTGATCCTACTTGCCGACAGTCACTCATACGCCCGGTAGGGTGGCCCGCGCAGCATGCGCATCCGCGAATCCACGGCGAATCCAATGCAGCGGTGCATGCACCCGCTTCGCCAACCAGGGGGGTCACACAGGTGAGTACGGCCGCAACGACGGGTTTCTGCAGGGTCACCGTCGTGGCTCCCGACAGCCGCATCGACGTCGCCCTCCCCGAGGACATCGCCGTCGCCGACGTCTACCCCGAGCTGCTGCGCCTCACCGGCCAGACCCAGCCCGTCGGCGCCCCCACCGGCTTCCACCTGGTCCGCCGCGACGGCACCGTCCTCGACGGCGCCCGCACGCTCGCCGCCCAGCAGGTGCTCGACGGCGAGGTGCTGAGCCTGCGCCCGTTCGCCGACTCGCTGCCGCCCGCGGTCTTCGACGACGTCTCCGACGCCGTCGCCTCCGCCGTCGTCCGCGACCGCCACCGCTGGAGCGACGACATGCTGCGCGGCGCCGGCCTGATCGGCGCCGCCCTGCTCCTCGTCCTGCTCGGCTTCGTCCTCTGGTACGCCGACCCGGTCCGCCACGACATGCACGGCCTGCCCGGCATCATCGCCGGCGCCGCGGGCGTGCTCCTGACCGCCGCCGCCGGAGTGCGCGCCCGGGTCTACCGCGACCGCGGCTCCGCCGTCGCCCTCGGCCTCGGCGCCCTCCCGCTCCTGCTGATCGCCGGCTCCGGCATCGTCGCGGCCGGCGCCGGAGAGGGACCCGGCCGGCTGCAGTTCCTGCTCGGCTGCGCCTGCGTCCTGGTCGCCTCCGTCGCCCTGGTCGCGCTCACCCCGAACGGGGACGCCCCCTTCGTCGCGGCCACCTTCCTCGCCGTCACCGGGACCCTGGCCACCTTCGTCGCCATCGTCACCGAGGCCTCCGCCACCGGGACCGCCGCCGTCTGCGCCCCCGTCGCCATCGGCCTCGTCGCCTTCCTGCCCGGTCTCTCCGCCCGCTTCGCCCGGCTGCCCATCGGCTACGCCGCCCCGCAGAGCGCCGTGGAGGATTACGAGACCCCGGACCGCTACGAGACCGAGCCGTACGGCGACCCCTCCGGCTCCGAGCACCACGAGGCGGGCACCCCGCTCGACGCCGAGGCCATCGCCGCCCAGGCCCGCCGCGGCCACGAGATGCTGCTCGGCCTGGTCGGCGGCTGCGCCGCGGTCGCCGTCGGCTCCGCCGCCGTCCTCGGCTTCTCCGACAACACCTGGGGCCGCCTGCTGGCCCTGGCCACCGGGCTGGCCATGCTGCTGCGCGCCCGCCTCTTCCGCTACACCTCCCAGGTCGTGTGCACCCTGGTCGCCGGTCTGGCCGCCATCGCCCTGCTGATCCTGGGCCTGGCCCTGCACCCGCCGGCCGACCTGGTCCGCGAGCTCGTCCAGTACCACGACCGCGGCGGCCTGGACCTCCGTACGATCTGGCTCTCCGCCGCCGTCACCGCCGGCGCGGCCCTCCTCGCGGGAATTGCGCTTGTCATCCCCCGCAAGGGCCTGTCACCCTTCTGGGGACGGCTGCTCGACCTCACCGAGGCGGCAGTACTGCTCAGTCTTGTCCCGCTGGCCCTCGCCGTGCTGGACGTGTACGCCCGGGCCCGCGCTCTCACCAGCTGAGACAGGGGCCGGGCGGCAGCCTGGTACGCTGTGTGACGGCCGTTTGTGTACGCGTCCGCCGGATCCCTCGACGAGGGGTCTGTGGACTGCGCTCAGCGGACCCCGCCTCCCGAGTTACGGAAGATCCCCAGAGAATTCGACCTGGGGCACTCGGTGGCCACGAAGACCTATACGAGGAGTACGCGTGTCGCTCGACGCCGCTACGAAGAAGCAGATCATCGCCGAGTTTGGTGCCAAGGAGGGCGACACCGGCTCCCCCGAGGTCCAGGTCGCGATGCTCTCCAAGCGCATCACGGACCTGACCGAGCACCTCAAGACCCACAAGCACGACCACCACTCCCGTCGTGGTCTGCTGATCCTGGTCGGCCAGCGTCGCCGCCTGCTGCAGTACCTGGCCAAGAAGGACATCCAGCGCTTCCGTACGCTGGTCGAGCGCCTCGGCATCCGCCGCGGTGCGGCCGGCGTCAAGTAAAGACGCTGTGAAGGGAGCGGTTCCCACACTGAGGGGGCCGCTCCCTTTGCTGTACGTGCAGTCGCTCTACGTGCGCGACGTACCGGACGCTTTGTAGTCTGGACGCAACGTGCATGCGAACCACGTGCACAACTGAAGAGGAGGAGCGCCCTCCCACGCCGCCGGTCCTCGGTAGTGGTACCCGGAGAGCCCCACGGGCACTGGACCGGGTACTTCGATCGAAGACCGGCCCGCACGCAAGGAGCGCTTCTCCGCAACCGTCCGCAGCCACACGGGCAGCGGACGGAGACGACGAAAATGGAGAAAACGCTAGTGGAGAACGAGACCCACTACGCCGAGGCCGTCATTGACAACGGTTCCTTCGGCACCCGCACCATCCGCTTCGAGACGGGCCGTCTGGCCCGCCAGGCCGCCGGCTCCGCCGTTGCCTACCTGGACGACGACACGATGGTGCTTTCCGCCACCACCGCGTCGAAGAAGCCCAAGGACCAGCTCGACTTCTTCCCCCTGACGGTGGACGTCGAGGAGCGCCAGTACGCGGCCGGCAAGATCCCCGGATCCTTCTTCCGCCGCGAGGGCCGCCCCTCCGAGGACGCGATCCTCACCTGCCGTCTGATCGACCGCCCGCTGCGCCCGTCCTTCAAGAAGGGCCTGCGCAACGAGATCCAGGTCGTCGCCACGATCATGGCGCTCAACCCGGACCACCTGTACGACGTCATCGCGATCAACGCCGCGTCCGCGTCCACCCAGCTGGCCGGTCTGCCCTTCTCCGGCCCGATCGGCGGCGTCCGCGTCGCGCTGATCCGCGGCCAGTGGGTGGCCTTCCCGACCCACACCGAGCTCGAGGACGCCGTCTTCGACATGGTCGTCGCGGGCCGCGTCCTGGACGACGGCGACGTCGCGATCATGATGGTCGAGGCCGAGGCCACCGAGAAGACCATCACCCTGGTCAAGGGCGGCGCCGAGGCCCCGACCGAGGAGATCGTCGCCTCCGGTCTGGACGCCGCGAAGCCGTTCATCAAGGCCCTCTGCAAGGCCCAGGCCGACCTGGCCGCCAAGGCCGCCAAGCCCGAGGGCGAGTTCCCGGTCTTCCTGGACTACCAGGACGACGTGTACGAGGCCCTCGCGGCCGCCGTCAAGGGCGAGCTCTCCCAGGCGCTGACCATCGCGGGCAAGCAGGACCGCGAGGCCGAGCTGGACCGCGTCAAGGACATCGCCGCCGAGAAGCTCCTCCCGGCCTTCGAGGGCCGCGAGAAGGAGATCTCCGCCGCCTACCGCAGCCTGACCAAGGCCCTGGTGCGCGAGCGCGTCATCAAGGACAAGGTCCGCATCGACGGCCGCGGCGTCACGGACATCCGTACGCTGGCCGCCGAGGTCGAGGCCATTCCGCGCGTGCACGGCTCGGCGCTGTTCGAGCGTGGCGAGACCCAGATCCTGGGCGTCACCACCCTGAACATGCTCCGCATGGAGCAGCAGCTGGACACCCTCTCCCCGGTGACCCGCAAGCGCTACATGCACAACTACAACTTCCCGCCGTACTCCGTCGGTGAGACCGGCCGCGTGGGCTCGCCCAAGCGCCGCGAGATCGGCCACGGCGCGCTCGCCGAGCGCGCGATCGTGCCGGTCCTCCCGACCCGCGAGGAGTTCCCCTACGCGATCCGTCAGGTGTCCGAGGCCCTCGGCTCCAACGGTTCGACGTCCATGGGCTCGGTCTGCGCCTCCACCATGTCGCTGCTGAACGCCGGTGTGCCCCTCAAGGCCCCCGTCGCCGGTATCGCCATGGGCCTGATCTCCCAGGAGATCGACGGCAAGACGCACTACGTCGCCCTCACCGACATCCTCGGTGCGGAGGACGCCTTCGGCGACATGGACTTCAAGGTCGCCGGCACCAAGGAGTTCGTCACCGCGCTCCAGCTGGACACCAAGCTCGACGGCATCCCGGCCTCCGTCCTGGCCGCCGCCCTCAAGCAGGCCCGCGACGCCCGCCTCCACATCCTCGACGTGATGATGGAAGCGATCGACACGCCGGACGCGATGTCCCCGTTCGCCCCGCGGATCATCACCGTCAAGATCCCGGTGGACAAGATCGGTGAGGTCATCGGCCCCAAGGGCAAGATGATCAACCAGATCCAGGAGGACACCGGCGCCGAGATCACGATCGAGGACGACGGCACCATCTACATCGGTGCCGCCGACGGCCCGGCCGCCGAGGCCGCCCGCGCCACGATCAACCAGATCGCCAACCCGACCATGCCGGAGGTCGGCGAGCGCTACCTGGGTACGGTCGTCAAGACCACCACCTTCGGTGCCTTCGTCTCCCTGATGCCCGGCAAGGACGGCCTGCTGCACATCTCGCAGATCCGCAAGCTCGCCGGTGGCAAGCGCGTGGAGAACGTCGAGGACGTGCTCGCGGTCGGCACCAAGGTCCAGGTGGAGATCGCCGAGATCGACCAGCGCGGCAAGCTCTCCCTGATCCCCGTGATCGACGGCGAGGCCGCCGGTGACGACGCTGACAAGGACGACTCCGACAAGTGACGTCGCGTAGTTCCCGTGTGACGGCCCGCCCCTCTTCGGAGGGGCGGGCCGTCGCCCGTACCCAAACCCTCCTCAAGGGCGAGAACGGCATCGGCACCGTCCGGCGCACGGTCCTCCCCGGCGGACTGCGCATCGTCACCGAGACGCTGCCCTCGGTCCGCTCCGCCACCTTCGGCATCTGGGCGCACGTGGGCTCCCGTGACGAGACGCCCACGCTCAACGGTGCCACGCACTACCTCGAACACCTCCTCTTCAAGGGCACCGGCAAGCGCAGCGCCCTCGACATCTCCTCCGCGATCGACGCGGTCGGCGGCGAGATGAACGCCTTCACGGCGAAGGAGTACACCTGCTACTACGCGCGGGTGCTCGACACCGACCTGCCGCTGGCGATCGACGTCGTGTGCGACATGCTCACCGGCTCGCTGATCCGCGAAGAGGACGTCGACGCCGAGCGCGGCGTCATCCTCGAAGAGATCGCGATGACCGAGGACGACCCGGGCGACATGGTCCACGACCTGTTCGCGCACACCATGTACGGGGACACCCCGCTGGGCCGCCCCGTCCTCGGCACCGTCGACACGATCAACGCGCTCGGCGCCGACCGGATCCGCCGCTTCTACAAGAAGCACTACGACCCCCGCCACCTGGTGGTGGCCGCGGCCGGCAACGTCGACCACAACAAGGTCGTACGCCAGGTCCGCGCGGCCTTCGAGAAGGCCGGCGCCCTCGGGCACACCGACGCCGAGCCGATCGGACCGCGCACCGGCACCAAGCGCATCCGCACCTCGGGCCGCGTCGAGCTGGTCAACCGCAAGACCGAGCAGGCCCACGTGGTCCTCGGCATGCCCGGCCTGGCCCGCACCGACGAACGCCGCTGGGCGCTCGGCGTGCTGAACACCGCCCTCGGCGGAGGCATGTCCTCCCGCCTCTTCCAGGAGGTCCGGGAGAAGCGCGGCCTGGCCTACAGCGTGTACTCGTACACCTCGGGCTTCGCCGACACCGGCCTCTTCGGCGTGTACGCGGGCTGCCGCCCGAACCAGGTCCACGACGTGCTGGCGATCTGCCGCGGTGAGCTCGACAAGGTCGTCTCGGAGGGCCTCAGCGACGAGGAGATCAAGCGGGCCATCGGTCAGCTGTCCGGCTCCACCGTCCTCGGCCTGGAGGACACCGGCGCGATCATGAACCGCATCGGCAAGAGCGAGCTCTGCTGGGGCGACCAGATGTCCGTCGACGACATGCTGGCCAAGATCGCGTCCGTCACCCCGGACGACGTCCGCTCGGTCGCCGCCGACGTACTGGCCCAGCGGCCGTCGCTCGCGGTGGTCGGCCCGCTGAAGGAGAAGCAGGCCGCCCGCCTCGACGAAGCGGTGGCCTGAGACCCTGACACCCCGAGGCCGGGCACCGGCCGCCGCCGGCCGGTGCCCGGCCCGTACGACAGGAAGCGAAGAAGCATGAGCAGCAAGCTGCGGGTAGCGGTTCTCGGTGCCCAGGGCCGCATCGGCTCCGAAGCGGTCAAGGCCGTCGAGGCCGCCGAGGACATGGAGCTGGTGGCCGCCCTCGGCCGCGGCGACAAACTGGAGACGGTGGCCGAGGCCGGCGCGCAGGTCGCGGTCGAGCTGACCACCCCCGCGTCGGTCATGGGGAACCTCGACTTCCTCATCGGCCACGGCATCCACGCGGTGGTCGGCACCACCGGCTGGAACGAGGAGCGCCTCACCCAGCTGGACACCTGGCTGGCCGGTTCCCCGCAGACCGGTGTGCTCATCGCCCCGAACTTCTCCATCGGCGCCGTCCTCACCATGAAGTTCGCCGCCCAGGCAGCCCGCTACTTCGAGTCCGTCGAGGTCGTCGAGCTCCACCACCCGAACAAGGTCGACGCCCCCTCCGGCACCGCGACCCGCACGGCGCAGCTCATCGCGGCCGCCCGCGCCGAGGCCGGCTGCGCCCCGCAGCCCGACGCCACCGCCACCGCCCTCGACGGCGCACGCGGTGCGAACGTCGACGGCGTCCCGGTGCACGCGATCCGCCTGCGCGGCCTGCTGGCCCACCAGGAGGTGCTCCTCGGCGGTGAGGGCGAGACCCTGACCATCCGTCACGACTCCCTGCACCACAGCAGCTTCATGCCGGGCATCCTGCTCGGCGCGCGCCGCGTCGTGCAGCACCCGGGCCTCACGTTCGGCCTGGAAAACTTCCTCGACCTCGGCTGATGAGCAGGCAGTAGTCCCCATGCGCGCGAAGATCACTTACTTCCTCACGGCCGCCGTCCTGGTCGTCTACTTCGTCCTGGTCGGCAGCCGGGGGGTGATGCTGATCCGGCAGGGCACCGCACTGACCGTGGCCTTCGGCGGCGCCGTACTGATCCTGCCGGTCATCGGCGTCTGGTTCCTCTGGAAGAACACGCAGTTCGTGACCAGGGCGAACCAGCTCGCGACCGAGCTGGAGGCCGAGGGCGGACTGCCCGTCGACGAGCTGGAGCGGGACCAGTACGGCCGGATCCTGCGCGACTCCGCGGACGAGGTCTTCGCGCGCCGCAAGGCCGAGACGGAGGACGCGCCGGGGGACTGGCGCAGCTGGTTCCGCCTCGCCGTCGCCTACCACGACGCCCGCGACACCCCGCGGGCCCGCAAGGCCATGCAGCGGGCCATCGCCCTGCACGGCGGAGCGCGCCGCCAGGTGGCGCCGTAAGGCCCGCAAGCCCCGTAAACACCGGAAGCCCGTACGGGCCGCCTCGGCGGATCCCGTACGGGCTTCCAGGGCTCTGGACGCCGATGTCAGGCGGGCGGTGTCAGGCGGGCACGGCCCGGTACTCCTCGGCCCAGGCCTCGACGGTGTCGGCGGCACGGTCGAACGCCTCGGTCCGCGACAGGAAATCGGCATTGTGGTCGGTCAGCAGCACCGGCAGCTCCGCGCCGCCGCGCCCGGCGGCCGTCAGAGCCTGGCCCTGGACGGTCCGCGGCAGCCCCAGCCAGCGCACCGGCTGCTGGACCGTACGGAGCTCGGTGATCTCGTCCCACGCGATCGAGCGGGTCCGGAAGAACGACACCCGGCGCAGCCCCGCGGGGCTCACCCAGACGCCCGTCATGAGGATCCGCAGCGCGGACCCGATCACGCAGAGCGCGGCGGCCAGGCAGACGAGGGCGCCGGCCCAGGTGCCCGCGAACGCGATGATCATCGTGGCGAGCAGCATGAAAGCGGCCAGCAGGAGCAGCAGCGCGGCGCCGGCCACCCGCCAGGGCCCAGGCCGGTACGGCCGACGCCAGCGGTCGGGGTCCTCGTGGGCCAGTACGTCCTCGCCGGCGCTGTCTTCGTGCGCGTCGAACGCGCGGTCGGCCGTCAAGAAGGGCAGGGGCACGGCTGTACCTCACTCACATGCACGTTCGGTTGGGCTTGACCGTGAGGCTACCGCCCCTCGGAGGCCTCCGACTGCTGCGACTTGGCGGGCGCCTGGTGGGGCTGGAGTGCCGGCATGCCGAAGAGCAGGGAGCCGACGAGCCCGGCCACCACGGTCAGCCCGACCAGACTACGGGCGGCTATCTGGGCCGCGCCCAGACGCTCGCGCGGCGGCGGAGTGACATTGCTGCGGAAGCGGTCGGCCTCGGCGACGAAGGCGAACGGGACGGGCTCGCTCCGGCGAAACATAGAGCGACTCTCCTCACGGTCGGGCCCGGGGGGCGGTGGTGGCGGGGGTGTGCGGCGTCTACTGGTGAAGACGTACGAACCGCCCAATCGGTGCCGGAATTCGGGACATTAACCAAATTTTATGGCTGGGCGTCAGCTGAAAGGGTGACCGAGCGGCCTCCCGGCCCCGCGGGAGAGCTGCGCGTCGAGCCGTGAGCCGCGCCGTAGAGTGGGCGCGCCCCAAGAGAGTCGTTCGGAAGGACCCCCGGTGAGCGAGACCGCCGCTTCAGACCTGAAACCCAGCTTCCGCAGTGATGTGACGGTGGAGCTGGTGAAGCACTCCGCCGCCGACTCCGACGTGCTGTGGGCCGCCCGTGTCTCCACGGCCGGCGAGCAGTCGCTCGAAGAGCTCCAGAAGGACCCGGAGCGCTCCAAGGGCCTCATCAACTACCTGATGCGCGACCGGCACGGCAGCCCGTTCGAGCACAACTCGATGACCTTCTTCATCAGTGCCCCGATCTTCGTGTTCCGCGAGTTCATGCGGCACCGCGTCGGCTGGTCCTACAACGAGGAATCGGGCCGCTACAGGGAGCTGGAGCCGGTCTTCTACGTCCCGGACGCCGAGCGCAAGCTCGTCCAGCAGGGCCGTCCGGGCAAGTACGTGTTCGTCGAGGGCACCGCGGCGCAGCAGGAACTGACGGGCCGGGTCATGGAGGACTCGTACCGTCAGGCCTACGAGGCCTACCAGGAGATGCTGGCGGCGGGCGTGGCCCGGGAGGTTGCCCGTTCGGTCCTGCCGGTCGGACTTTTCTCCTCGATGTACGCCACCTGCAACGCGCGCTCCCTCATGCACTTCCTCGGCCTGCGCACGCAGCACGAGCTCGCGACCACCCCGTCCTTCCCGCAGCGGGAGATCGAGATGGTCGGCGAGAAGATGGAGCGGCACTGGGCCTCGCTCATGCCGCTCACGTACGCCGCCTACAACGCCAACGGACGCGTCGCCCCGTAAGGGCCGGTACGGCCCGATGGGGACGGATGAGCCCATGGCGTACTGATGTGCGGAGTCAAGTCCGAAGTGTCCGTATTGCCACGTTTCGTAAAGTTCATCTAGGCTGATCAAACGGACCCGGCACTGCTTGAACCCCCGAGCAGGCAGTGCCGGGATCCAACAACCCTCCCGGGCCCGTGCCGGGAGCCACACCCTCTTGACGTCCCCCGAGGGGACAACGCGAGCATGGCAGCGAGTAGCGTGTTACCCATGGCTCCGATCTCGACTCCGCAGACCCCCTTCGGGCGGGTCCTCACCGCCATGATCACGCCCTTCACGGCGGATGGCGCACTCGACCTCGACGGCGCGCAGCGGCTCGCCGTCCACCTGGTGGACGCAGGCAACGACGGCCTGATCATCAACGGGACCACCGGCGAGTCCCCGACCACCACCGACGCGGAGAAAAACGACCTCGTACGAGCCGTCCTCGAAGCGGTCGGCGACCGGGCCCACGTCGTCGCCGGCATCGGCACCAACGACACCCGCCACACCCTGGAGCTCGCCCGCCAGGCCGAGCGCACCGGCGCCCACGGCCTGCTCGCGGTGACCCCGTACTACAGCAAGCCGCCGCAGGAGGGCCTCTACCGGCACTTCACGGCGATCGCCGACGCCACCGAGCTCCCGGTGATGCTCTACGACATCCCCGGCCGCAGCGGCGTCCCGATCAACACCGAGACCCTGGTGCGGCTCGCCGAGCACCCCCGGATCGTCGCCAACAAGGACGCCAAGGGCGACCTCGGCCGCGCCAGCTGGGCCATCGCCCAGAGCGGACTCGCCTGGTACTCCGGCGACGACATGCTGAACCTGCCGCTGCTGTCCGTCGGCGCCGTCGGCTTCGTCTCCGTCGTCGGCCACGTGGTCACCCCCGAGCTCCGCGCGATGCTCGAAGCCCACCTGGGCGGCGACGTCCAGAAGGCCACCGAGATCCACCAGAAGCTGCTCCCCGTCTTCACCGGCATGTTCCGCACGCAGGGTGTGATCACCACCAAGGGCGCGCTGAACCTGCAGGGCCTGCCCGCGGGGCCGCTCCGCCTCCCGCTGGTCGACCTGACGGCCGAAGAGACGGCCCAGCTCAAGATCGATCTTGCCGCCGGCGGGGTACAGCTCTGACATCAGACTTCACAACTGAATAAGCAAGACGAACACAACAGACGAATGCAAGTGCACGAATGACATGCGCGCCACGTGCCTTACGACGAGGTACGTGGCGTGTGTGGTGAGGAGATACTTTTGAGCCATCCGCACCCTGAACTCGGCCCGCCGCCGAAGCTCCCCAAGGGCGGCCTCCGGGTCACCCCCCTGGGCGGTCTCGGAGAGATCGGCCGCAACATGACCGTCTTCGAGTTCGACGGCCGCCTGCTGATCGTCGACTGCGGCGTTCTCTTCCCCGAGGAGGAGCAGCCGGGCATCGACCTGATCCTGCCGGACTTCTCGTCCATCCGGGACCGCCTCGACGACGTCGAGGGCATCGTCCTCACGCACGGCCACGAGGACCACATCGGCGCCGTCCCCTACCTCCTCCGGGAGAAGCCGGACATCCCGCTGATCGGCTCCAAGCTGACGCTGGCCCTCATCGAGGCCAAGCTCCAGGAGCACCGCATCCGCCCCTACACCCTTGAGGTGAAGGAAGGCGAGCGCGAGAACCTCGGCCCCTTCGACTGCGAGTTCATCGCGGTCAACCACTCCATCCCGGACGCCCTCGCGGTCGCCATCCGGACGGGCGCGGGCATGGTCGTCGCCACGGGCGACTTCAAGATGGACCAGCTGCCGCTGGACAACCGCCTCACCGACCTGCACGCCTTCGCGCGCCTGAGCGAAGAGGGCATCGACCTCCTCCTCTCGGACTCGACGAACGCCGAGGTCCCGGGCTTCGTCCCGCCGGAGCGCGACATCTCCAACGCCATCCGCGGAGTCTTCGCGGGTGCCCAGAAGCGGATCATCGTGGCGTCCTTCGCCAGCCACGTGCACCGCATCCAGCAGATCCTCGACGCCGCCCACGAGTACGGCCGCCGGGTCGCCTTCGTCGGCCGCTCAATGGTCCGCAACATGGGCATCGCCCGTGACCTGGGCTACCTGCGCGTCCCGGCCGGGCTCGTCGTCGACGTGAAGACCCTCGACGACCTGCCGGACGACGAGGTCGTGCTGGTCTGTACGGGCTCCCAGGGCGAGCCGATGGCGGCCCTGTCCCGCATGGCCAACCGCGATCACCAGATCCGGATCGTCCCCGGCGACACCGTGATCCTCGCTTCGTCGCTGATCCCGGGCAACGAGAACGCGGTCTACCGCGTGATCAACGGCCTGACCCGCTGGGGCGCCAACGTCGTACACAAGGGCAACGCCAAGGTGCACGTCTCGGGCCACGCCTCGGCCGGCGAGCTGCTGTACTTCTACAACATCTGCAAGCCGCGGAACCTCATGCCGGTCCACGGCGAGTGGCGCCACCTGCGCGCCAACGCAGAGCTCGGCGCCATGACGGGCGTCCCCAAGGACCGCATCGTCATCGCCGAGGACGGCGTGGTCGTCGACCTGATCGACGGCAAGGCCCGGATCTCCGGCAAGGTCCAGGCGGGGTACGTGTACGTGGACGGCCTGTCGGTCGGCGACGTCACGGAGGCCTCCCTCAAGGACCGCCGGATCCTCGGCGACGAGGGCATCATCTCGGTCTACGTGGTCGTGGACAGCAGCACGGGCAAGGTCGTCAGCGGTCCGAACATCCAGGCCCGAGGCTCCGGCATCGAGGACTCGGCCTTCGGCTCCGTCATGGTGAAGATCGAGGAAGCCATCGCCCGCGCCGCGGCCGACGGCGTCGCCGAGCCGCACCAGATCCAGCAGCTCATCCGCCGGACGATGGGCAAATGGGTCTCGGACGGCTACCGCCGCCGACCGATGATCCTCCCGGTCGTCGTCGAGGTCTGAGCCTCGCCGTAGCGCCGTCACTGGAGCGGGGCAACCGGATTTGCATCCGGGGCCCCGCTCCAGTACGTTTACGTCTCCACCTCGCACTACACCCCGGGCACACATGTGTGCCCGTACGTGTCATGCGCGAGCGGGTGGGATTCGAGACCGGGGAAACCTGATAAAGTCTGATCCGCCCGAAAGGGAAAGGCCCTCCAACGGCCACCGAATTCAATTCCACTCCGGAAACGGGGCGGAAAGGATCTGGTAAGGTTGGAACCGCCGGAAAGGGAAAGCGCGAAAGCGAAGGACCTGGAAAGCAAGCGGAACTGACTCTGATAGAGTCGGAAACGCAAGAACGAAAGCCCGGAGGAAAGCCCGAGAGGGTGAGTACAAAGGAAGCGTCCGT
>NZ_LGDB01000220.1:0-52919 GCF_001279655.1 Streptomyces sp. WM6372
AAGTCTCGCCAATGACTGGGTGAGCAATGGTGCTTGGCAGGGTCCGTCCGGTCTCGGCGGCACCAGCCGCTGACCGCAATCCGACACCCACCCCACACCAAGCAGTACCGGGGGCCTTGTCTCACTTCGGTGGGGCAAGGCCCTTCGCCGTTTCCGGGACAGGACCGGGCCGCTCGCGTGTGGTCAAGCCCTGCACGCGCCGACGGTAGCCCAGCGCAGGAAGCGGGGGCGGCCGTCGTCGCCGACGACGCCGACCGCGTACCGGGCGTAGGCCCATTCCTCGGGGGCGCGGGATTCGGCGAGGAGCGCCTCGCAGGCCACGTCGGCGGCGGCCTCCGCCCATTCCTGCTGGGTGTCCCGGTTCCACTCGGGCTTCGAGGCCCACACGTACATCACGCCCTCGTGCGGGGCGAACCCGATGCTGGTGTTCTCGTCGCTGATGTAGCGGGGGTCGTGGACCAGGCGGGAATTGCCGTTCCAGTCCCCGAAGAGCCGGTGGACGGCATCGGTGGCCACGCGGATCTCCGCCTTGTCGCTGCTGGGGATCCTCGCCGCCTCCCAGCCCGTTTCGGTGGGCTGCCACTCCCGGGCCCGGGGGCCGCCGGTGGTGTCACGGTCGGCGGCCCGGGTGGCGCAGCCGGTGTTGGTACGGAAGTTCCCCTCCCACACGATGGCGGGCGCGGCAGGAGTGGTGGCGTCCACCAACACGTACTCGTCGTACGGGAGGTCCGCATGGATGTCCGCCATCATGCGGAGGCTGGTGCAGGCGTCCCTGGCCACCTCCTGGACGATGTACGGGGCGGGTGCGGTGCCGCGGATGGCGATATAGACCTCCTTCCGCGGCGGGGCGAAGCCCACCTCGTACCGCCCGTCGTAGTCGTGGTCCGGGCCCACCCCGAGGCTGACGTCATGGCTGAGTGCCGCCCCGGTTTCCAGCTCCGCCTCTCCCCGGGCGCGACGCGCGGTGCGCCACGTGGCGATCGTCGCCTCGGCGCTGTCCGCGGACGCCGGCTCGAGGCTTCCCGAACGGGCACCGGGTGGAGCGGCGGAGGGAGTGGCGGCCGTCGTGGAACCTGCGGTTCCGTGCGGGCGGGCGGAGGCCGGCGGGGGCGCCGCGTCTGCGGACCGGAGCGCGAAGACCCCGCCCGTCAGCCCAGCGACGACGGCTCCCGTGGCCAGGGTGATGCCCACGGCGCGACGGCCCGGGCGGGCGGGGGGACGCCACGACGGGTCGTCCGCGGCGGGCACGTCCCACTCGGCCCCGATGGGATCGCAGGCCAGGGTCGGATCCGCGGCGGGCGGGAGGACCCGGGTTGCCTGGGCGGCAAGGATCCCGGCGCACTCCTCGGCGATCACGTGGGCGGCGGGGCGGCCTTCGGGGGTCTTGACGAGGGTGCTTGCGACGATGCCGCGGAGTTCTCCGGGAAGGCCGGCGAGGTCGGGCTCGGCGGACATGACGCGGTAGGCGACGACGTCCGGGGCTCCCGTGCCGAAGGGCAGGCGGCCCGTGGCGGCGTGGGCGACGAGGATTCCCCAGGCGAACACGTCGCCCTCGGGGCCGACAGCGCCGGTGCGGTAGTGCTCCGGGCTGATCCAGCCGGGCGTGCCGGTCATCACGCCGGTCCGGGTGACGGACGTGCCGTCGGCTGCTCGGGCGATGCCGAAGTCCAGGACGCGGGGGCCGGCGGGGGTGAGGATCACGTTCTGCGGTTTGACGTCCCGGTGGACGACGCCGGCGTCGTGGATGGCTGCGAGAGCCTGGGCGGTGCCGGCGGCGAAGGCGTACAAGGTGCCGCCGGTGAGCGGACCGTGGGCCGCGATGTGCTGGTCGAGGGTGGGCCCCGGGGCGTAGGCGGTGGCCAGCCATGGGGTGTCGGCCTCGGGGTCGGCTGCGAGCAGGGGCATCAGGCACGGCCCGTGGACGCGGGTGGAGAGCTGGACCTCGCGGCGGAAGCGGGCGCGGAACTCGGCGTCCGCGGAGTGGGCGGCATGGACGAGCTTGACAGCGACGCGCAGGCCCGCCGGGTCGAGTCCGGCGTGAACGGTGCCCATGCCGCCCGAGCCCAGGCGGCCGATGATCCGGTACGGTCCGACCCGCTTGGGGTCGCCCGGGCAGGCGGGCTGCACCCGTCCGTCAGAGCGAGCACTGCTCACAGGATGTCCGTTCCTCTTCTGCGCCGGTGCGTGACGAAGCCCGGGGCACTCATCGCAGGAGTCCGCGCAAGCCCGTCAGCCGGATCGTATCCGCGGGCCGGTCAACGTGTGGCGGCAACCGGAGCAATGGTCCGCGCAGCGGAGCCGCGGCTCAGACCGCGGAGGCGATGTCACGCGGCCCTTCTGGCTGACGGGATTCAGCCGTTCCGTGCGGTGGGAGACGGGGGCCTCGGACCGTGGTGGAGGCACTGGAGTGCAGTGGTGGCTGGGGGGTCGGACGGGTCCGGTAGAGGAGGGGCGACTGCGGGTTTCGGCCATCTTTCGGAGCGTCAACCTTCCAACTCCGTCCGGATCATGACCTGCTGTCAAGAGCCGTGCACATAGACGCTAAGATTCCGGGCCGTTGTCATATGATCATTCACTTTCGATCGTTTGAGGGTTCTGATGGTTCGCGTGGGATCGTCGCCCGGAAGTCCAGGGCCCACCTCACCCGTCGTTTGGGCGCTGCCCGCCCTGCTGACCGCCGCCGTCGCGGCGTTCGCCGTGGTGCAGGTGTCCGCACCTGCCCGCACCCCCGTCGCCTGGGTGGGAGCCGTGGCCTTCGTGGCCGTCGCCCTCTCCTGCGGTGAGGCGGCCCGGCGCGGCAAGGCGGTCGCCGCGCTGCGGGCGACCGTCGCCGCGCAGGAAGCGGCCCTGCACCGGCAGCAGGCCGAGACCGTACGACTCGCGCAGGAGCTGCTGCCCGATGTCGTGGAGAGGCTGCGCAAGGGAGAATTCCCCGAGGAGGTGCTCGCCTCCCTGGAGGAACTCGACACCCACGGGCCCGGACTGACACAGGAGTTCAGGGCGGCGCACCAGGCCGTGCTGCGCTCGGTGCTCGACGCCGTCGTCGCCGAGGAGGACCTGCGCGACTCCGCGCAGCGCGCCTTCGTCAACATCGCCCGCCGTGTTCAGGCCATCGTGCACCAACAGGCCCAGGAACTGCGGGAGATGGAGGACCGACACGGCCGCAGCCCCAAGGTCTTCGGCGACCTGCTGCGGCTCGACCACGGCACGGCCCTCATCGGCCGCCTCGCCGACTCCATCGCCGTGCTCGGCGGGGCCCGGCCCGGCCGCCAGTGGAGCAAGGCCGTCCCGCTCTACAGCGTGCTGCGCGGCGCCATGTCGCGGATCATCGACTACCAGCGCGTGGAGCTGCACTCCGTCTCGCAGGTCGCCGTCGTCGGCCCCGCCGTCGAACCGCTGATCCACGCGCTCGCCGAGCTGCTGGACAACGCGACCCGCTACTCCCCGCCGCAGACCAGGGTCCACCTGACCGCCGTCGACGTGAACTCGGGCATCGCCGTCGAGATCGAGGACGGCGGCGTGAGCATGAGCGAGGAGGCCCGCAAGCGGGCCGAGCGCATGCTCCGCCAGGCCCAGCAGGGCATCGACCTCACCGACCTCGGCGAGACCCCGCGCCTGGGCCTCGCCGTGGTCGGCCGGCTCTCGCAGGCGTACGACTTCCAGGTCTCGCTGCGCGCGTCGGCGTACGGCGGCGTACGCGCCGTGCTGGTCATCCCGCAGTCGCTCATCACCACGGCCGCCACCGCGACCGGCGTCGCCCACGGCATCGGCACCGCCTCGGGCCCCCGTGCCGCCCTGCCGCCCGCCACCGGCGCGGCCACCGCCGCTCCCGGAACCCAGGACGTACGGCCGGAGCCGGCGCGCCCGGTCACCGGACCCCGGATGCCGGCCGAGCCCGACGAGGTACCCGCCGTGACCGAGCGGACCCCGGGCGGCCTGCCGCAGCGCCGCCGCAAGACCCGCGCCGTGGCACCCGAGGCGCCCGCGGCCGCGGGCGGTGCCGGCACGGGCACCGGAGACCGGATCGTGGCGGCGGCCGAGGCGGCCGCGGACCGCGCCGGGCACGGGTACGCGCAGGAGACCGGGTACGCGTACGGATCCGGACGCGCGCCCGATCCCGCGCCGGAACCGCGGCCCGAGGTGCAGCCCGGGATGTGGCTGGCCGCCTTCCAGGACGGCCTGTCCTCGGACAGCAGCAAGACCGCCGCGAGCCGGAGCGGCGCGGCGAGCCAGAACACGGATGCCTCGCCGGCCTCGGCGAGCAAGGGGGAACAGCCATGAGCCAGCAGCAGACCAATATGGACTGGATGCTCAAGGACCTGGCCGAGGGCGTCCCGCAGACCCGCCACGTCATCGTCCTGTCCGCGGACGGCCTGCGCATGGCGCAGTACGGGGCGGAGACCGACACCGCCGACCGGCTCGCGGCCGCCTGCGCCGGACTGCAGAGCCTCGCCGGCGCCGTCGCCAGCGAACTCCCGGGCAGCAGCGGGCGGATGCGGCTCGTCGTCATCGAGATGGACGGCGGGTTCTTCTACCTCATGGCGGCCGGCGCCGGCGCCTTCCTCGCGGTACTGGCCGGCGAAGGCGTCGACGCCGGTCTGATGGGCCAGCGGATGCGCGACCTCGTCGCCCGGATCGGAGAACACCTGAGCAGCCCGCCGCGCCGCGACGGGCAGCCGGCGTGAGCAACCCGGGCGGGGACTGGGAGGACGGCACTCCCGAGCGGCTGTACGTGATCACCGGCGGCCGGAGCGGCGATTTAGACCCCAGCCACCTCGACCTCGTCACGCTGATCATCGCCAAGTCGGGGCCCAGGCCCGGGATGCAGCCGGAGCACGCGGCGATCATGCGGCTGTGCCAGTCGCCGCTCTCGCTGGCCGAGATCTCCGCGTATCTCGGCCTGCCGGTGAGCGTGGTCACCGTCCTCCTGGGTGACCTGCTCGCAGCCAACCACGTGCTCTCCCGCCCACCCGTCGCCCCCGCCAAACTCCCGGACCTGGCACTGATTGAGGCAGTCATCGATGGACTTCGAAAGCTCTGACCGGGCCACCGCGCCCCGGCGCGAGGACGCGCTGCCGGCCACGGCCGCCGCCGCAGTCAAGGTGGTGATCGTGGGCGGCTTCGGGGTCGGCAAGACGACCCTCGTCGGCTCGGTCAGCGAGATCCGGCCGCTCACCACCGAGGAGACGATGACCCAGGCCGGGGTCGGCGTCGACGACACGGCGGGGGTGGAGCGCAAGACCTCCACCACCGTGGCCATGGACTTCGGCCGCATCAGCATCAACGAGGAGCTGGTGCTGTACCTGTTCGGCACCCCCGGACAGGAGCGCTTCTGGTTTCTGTGGCGCGGCCTGTTCGAGGGCGCGCTCGGCGCGGTGGTCCTGGTCGACACCCGCCGGCTGGAGGTCAGCTTCGACGTGATCGGCCGGCTGGAGGAGCGGGGGGTGCCGTTCGTGGTCGCCGTCAACTCCTTCCCCGACGCGCCCGAGCACCCCCTGGAGGAGCTGCGGGCCGCCCTCGACCTGCCCACTTCGGTACCGCTCGTCTTCTGTGACGCCCGTCGGCGCGACTCCAGCCGCGACGTCCTGATGACGCTGATGCGCTACCTGCACTCCCTCGCCGCGACCCCGGAGGCATCGTGAGCACCACCCCCACCCACCAGCCGGGTCCGGCCGCCCCGCCACCCGGCTGCCCCGCCCACCGGCTCTACGGCGCCGAGGCCGAGGCCGACCCCATGGGCCTGTACGAGAAGCTGCGCGCCGAGCACGGCGCGGTGGCCCCCGTCCTCGTCCACGGCGACCTCCCGGCCTGGCTGGTACTGGGCCACCGGGAGAACCTGGACGTGGCGCGCACCCCGACGCGGTTCGCCCGCGACCCCCGCCACTGGCGGGACATGCGGGAGGGCAACGTCCCGCCGGACCACCCCCTGACGCCGATGACCGCGTGGCAGCCGGCGTGCCACCTGGTCGACGGCGTCGACCACGAGCGGCTGCGCGGGGCGATCACCGAGTCTCTGGAGCGCTTCGACCGGCGCGGCATACGGCGCTACGTCAAACGCTTCGCCGACCAGCTGATCGACGCCTTCGCCCAGTCCGGGCGGGCCGACCTGGTCAGGGACTTCGCCGAGCCTCTGCCGATGCTGGTGATGACCCAGCTCGTCGGGGCACCGGAGTCCTACGGGCCGCGTCTGGTCGAGGCGGCCCGCGACATGCTCCGGGGCACCGAGACGGCCCTCGCGAGCTTCGAGTACGTCTCGGTCGCCCTCCGCGAGCTCGTCGCACGCAAGCGGGAGGAGCCCGGCCGGGACTTCACCACGTGGATGCTGGAGCACCCCACGGCGCTCGGCGACGACGAGGTCGTGGAGCACCTGCGGCTGGTGCTGATCGCGGCCTTCGAGACGACCGCCAACCTGATCGCCAACACCGTGCGCATGGTCCTCACCGACCGCCGGTTCCGCGCGAACCTGTCCGGCGGGCACATGACGCTGCCGGACGCGCTGGAGCAGGTCCTGTGGGACGAGCCGCCGTTCATGACGATGCTCGGGCGCTGGGCCACCGGCGACACGGAGCTCGGCGGAACGCGGATCAAGGCCGGGGACATGCTGCTGCTCGGGCTGGCGGCGGGAAACCTCGACCCCGAGATCCGGCCCGACACGACCGTGCCCGTCCACGGCAACCGATCCCACCTGGCCTTCAGCAGCGGCCCGCACGAGTGCCCCGGACAGGACATCGGCCGGGCCATCGCGGACACCGGCATCGACACCCTGCTGACCCGGCTGCCCGACCTGGAGCTGGCCGTCCCCGAGGACGAGCTCGAGTGGACGTCCTCGCTGCTGTCGCGTCACCTGGTGGCGCTCCCGGTGCGGTTCACCCCGCGGGTCAGCACCGTCACCGGCTCCACGCCGGTTCCCCGGCAGGCCGCCCAGCCGGCCCGTACGGCCGCCCAGCCGCCCCGTACGGCCCCGCCGGCCGTTCCCGTTCCGGGTGAGCGGCCGACGGGCCGGGGCTCGTGGTGGACGCGCCTGCGCGGCCGCGGCTGACCTCAGCGCGACGCGTCGTCGAGCTGCTGCCACCACCAGGCGAGAGCCGGTAGGGGCAGCGGCTCGACGCTCGGGTCACTGGGCGTGTCGGTCCAGGTGATGTCGTACGAGGCCCCCTCGGCGGGAAACGCGTTGCGGTTGCGCGGACTGGCGTACCGCGGGGCCCGGTTGTGGTACTCGGTGTCTCCCGCGATCCAGTGCTCCAGCGCGACGAGGTAGCGCCCGAGCTGCTCGTCGGCGCCGCGCGCCAGTTGCTCGCGCAGCCGGACGAACAGCGTCACCGCCCGGTCCCGCAGCGCGTACGCGGCGGGCAGCGCCTCGGCGGGCGTACAGCCGTGGTCCCGGGCGAGCACGTTGAGCAGGTTCTGCTCCAGCGGCTCGTGGTGGTCGTCCTTGTTGTACGAGAACAGGTCGTTGTCGCAGGCCACGATGAACCCGGCGGCGTCGGTCAGGGCCTGGACGGGTGGGGAGTACAGCACCTCGGCCGGAACCTCGATTCCGCCGGCCGCCTCGCACCAGGTCAGCAGGAACCGGGTGCCGCCGACCCACACCCGGGTCGCCGCGAAGTCGTTGAGGCTCGGCATGACGCCCCGCTCGGCGTTCGCGGCCTGCGCGGCGGCGCCCAGCACCCACTCCTGCACGCCCTCCATGAAGCGGCGCAGCTGGAAGGGGGTGAGCGTGGCCCGGGTGCGGGCCAGCAGGTCCTCCAGCGCGGCGCTGTGCGAGCCCGGCGGCAGCAGACCGGAGCCGGGCGCTTCGAGCATGCGGATCAGCCGGGCGCCCTGGTCGACGACGGACGCCGTGCGCGCCGGGCCCGTCCCGGAATCCTGCCAGTCGTCGGCTGCGAAGGCCCAGTAGCACCACTGGGCGAACGGCAGCATCAGTTCCACGTCGCCGTGGGGGACGATCCGGCTGACGAAGTCGGCGCTGCGCGACGCCAGGCCCCAGGCACGCTCGGCGGCGTTCGGGTAGAGGCCGAACGCGTCGATCCAGGCGATGGCGCGCTCTTCGAGTTCGGCCGCCTTGGGATGGATCGGCTCCCTCTCGAACGGCCAGTAGAACGGCGGCAGTTCCCAGCCGATGCGGGAAGGGGGCGCGTCCTCGCGGTACACGGGTGGCATGGTCAGCCGCCCCCGCCGAGACGGAACATCAGCAGCCGGGTCTCCAGGGCGTGGTCGCGCCAGATGCGGAACAGCTTGCCGTGCGTGATGGTGGACTCCTGGAGGCGTTCGCGCGACCAGGCGGTCCGGGCGCCGGAGCTTTCGACGAGGTCCAGTTCGGCGCTGTTCCAGGCCATGGACTGCACCCAGAACTCGGCGACCCGGTCGGTGACGTCCTCGTCCTGCTCCAGCTCGAAGCCGGCCGCCTCGGCGGCGGTGAGGTACTCGGTGAGGGTGCCCAGGCGCGTCTTGTAGTAGCCGTCGATGAACTCGGTCCACTCGGGCCGGCAGATGAAGTGCTCCTGGATGCCGAACCAGCCGCCCGGCTTCAGGGACTTGGCCACGACCTGGAAGAGCCGCTCGCGGTCCATGTAGCCGGAACTCTCGTTGGCGTACGCGGCGTCGTACTGCCGGTCGGCCGTGAAGGCGTGCACGTTGGCCAGGAGGGGGGTCACGCGGTCGCCGACGCCGGCCTGGCGGGCGAAGTCCTCGATCACGGGTATGTGATCGGCCGCGACGGTGAGCCCGGTGACCGTCGCGCCGTGCTCCTGGGCCCAGTAGAGCGATCCGCCGCCGACACCGCAGCCGATGTCGAGGACGCTGGCGGGCGGGGTGGCGTACGCGCCCCAACTGCGGGCCGCGTGCTCGACGATGGCTTCCTGCGACTCCACGATGCGCCGCTTGAGCACGCGCTGGGAGACGGTGGTGTTCGGCGTCGCGCCCGGGCCGAAGAGGCCCATGTGGAAGTGGACCCTGGGTCCAGGTCCGTACTTGTGGAGGATGTCCGCGGTCTTGCGGCTGTAATAGAGCGGCACTTGGCTCTCGTCGAACTCCTGGCCACCAGCGGGGGTCTGGATGACAAGGTTGCTGTCCATCGATTCTCCGGTCCTGCGGTCACGTGGGGGTGTTTATCGGCCGCCCCACTCTGCCCGTAAGTGATCGATAAAAGTCATCAGTCACTCGGGTGATGAGCATAGCCACAGCTGAAACGGCAACAATTCCGGCCATTTGATGTCACGTCAGGTCCAGGCCCGGGTTTAAACGGAATAATTGTCGCAGCGTCAGGCGGAATGCGGGTCAGGCGTCGCCGAGGGCGGCGACGATCTCGGCGGTCGTGCTGACCTTGCCGATCCGCGGGAAGATCTTGCCGAACGAGTGGGCGTGGGACGCGGAGTCGGTGTCGGCGGTGGCGTCCTCGGCGAAGACCAGCGCGTAGCTGTGCTCCCAGGCCGTACGTGCGGTGGACTCGACGCCGACGCTGGTGGAGATCCCGGCCAGGACGATCCGGTGGATGCCGCGGCGGCGCAGCTGGAGGTCGAGCTCGGTCCCGGTGAAGGCGCCCCAGTGGCGCTTGGTCACCACGACGTCGCCGAGGGCGGCGAGCCCGGCCGGGATCTGCGAGAACGCGGCGGGCGGGGCGGCGGCCGGTCCCGGGCGGTCCACGTCGGCGGTGGGCAGGTCGCCGCCGTCGGGCGACCAGGCGACCCTGACCAGCACCACGGGCAGCCGGTGGGCGCGGAACGCCTCGGCGAGCAGGATGCCGTTCGCGAGGACCTCGGCGGCGGGCCGGGTGATCGGCAGGGCCAGGATGCCCTGCTGGAGGTCGATCAGGACCAGGGCGGTGCCGCCGTCGAGGGTCACGGGCGAGCGGTCGGTGCGGTCGGCTGGGGCGGTCATCCGGGCTCCTGCGGTCGTTCCGGGATTCACTCTCCCGCCCATGAAACCCGGACCGCGCGCCGCCGGCGCTCCGGTCCGCGCCGACCGGCGTGGCGGTCCCGGGACGGGCCTCCTCCTAGAATAGGAACATGAGTGCGAATATCGAGGAAGTTCGGCCCGCCCCGACCCCGGAACTGACCGGGGCGGAATTGCTGCGCTGGTACTGGACGCTGGCCGAACTCTCGGAACTCGCCCGGAAGATGGGACTGCCCGCCACGGGCGGAAAGGTGGCGCTGACGGCCCGGCTGGCCGCCGCGCTCGACGGGATCCGGCCGCCGGATCCGGTCCGCGCCCCGCGCCGGAGCGGGCGCCAGCTCACGGCCCCCGTCGACGGAGACACCGTGATCCCGGAGGGCCAGCGGTGCAGTCAGCTCCTCAGGGCCTTCTTCGTCGGCGAGATCGGGCCGGGCTTCCACTTCGACGCCTTCATGCGGGAGTACGTGGCCGGACACGCGGGGCACACCCTCGCCGAGGCCGTCGCCCACTGGCACTCCACCCGCGCCCGGGCGGCCGAACCCCAGGAGGTCGCCGCCCAGTTCGAGTTCAACCGGTTCCTGCGCGACTGGCACGAGCGCCACCCCGAGGGCACCCGGCAGCAGTCCCTGGCCGCCTGGCGGGCGCACCGGGCCCTCCCGAAGGACTGACCGCGGCCGGCCCGCGCCGCCCGGCCGCCTCCGCTCAGGCGGCCGGTGCCGGCTCCGGCAGGCGCCGGGCCAGGGCCCAGGCCAGCACGGGGAGGGCGGCCAGGGGGAGCAGGGCGGTCCGTACGGAGGTGGCGTCCGCGAGGGCGCCGATGAAGGGGCTCGCCAGGCCGCCGACGCTGACCGTCAGGCCGAGGGTGACTCCGCTCGCCGTTCCCATGCGGGCCGGCAGGTAGTCCTGGCCCAGCGTGACCTGGAGCGAGAACGGCACGTACAGGGCGGCGGCCGCCAGCGCCGCGCAGACGTACACCAGGGGGAGGGGCAGGCACAGCACGCCGGCGACGGCCGGAGCGGCCGCCGCGTAGGCCCGGCTGACCGTGGCGGTCCGGCCCCAGCGGGCGGCCAGCCGGCCGCCCAGCAGGGTGCCGCCCGCGCTGCCCGCGAACAGGGCGAACAGGGCCACCGTCCCGGCGCCGTCACCGCCGCCGCGCTCGCGCACGTACAGGGCGATGAACGTGCTCAGCCCGATGAACGCGACGGACCGGACGACCACCACCAGCGAGAGCCGCAGGAACGCCCGCCGGTCCTCGGGCCCCGGCGTTCTGGCGGACGGCGCCGCCGCCGGTCCGGCCGCCGGCTTCCGCGCCGGCCGGGGAAGGTTCAGTACGACGCCCAGCGCGGCCGGGACGGCCAGCAGCCACCAGCCCGCCGGTCCGGACACCGACAGGGCCAGGGCGACGAGCAGCGGCGCGCAGGCGAAGCCGATGTTGCCGCCCAGCGCGAACCAGCTCATCGCCGTGTGCCCGGGGCCGCCCGCGGCGGTGCGGACCAGCCGGGCGGCCGCCGGGTGGTAGGCGGCCACGCCCAGCCCGGACAGGGCCACCGCGGCGACGGTGGCCGGATAGCCGGCGTCCGCGCCGACGAGGGCGATGCCCAGCCCGGCCGCGGCCGTGCTCAGCGGGATCAGCCACGGCATCGCCCACCGGTCGGCCAGCGCCCCGAACAGCGGCTGGACGACGGAGGACAGCAGCGAGGCGGCCAGCACGATGCCGGAGGCGGCGGCGTATCCGTAAGCGCGCTCGGAGACCAGGAAGGGGACGAGCGCGGCGACGGCGCCCTGGTAGACGTCCACGCAGGAATGACCGGCCGCGTAGGCGGCCGTGCGGCGGCGCCGCACGGGACGCGTCCCTGTCGCGGCGGGCGGCTCGGAAGCGGTCTTCGATGAGTTCACCGGTCGACGATCGCCGCTGCCGCGGGCGGCCCGCTTCCGATAAATTGCCGGGTGATGCAGAAGATCCGCCACACCCCCCGGGCCGCGACGAGCATCCGCGCGCTCGACACCCACGTCGGGATCGACCCGCACCGGCACGACGACCACCAGATCGCCTACGCCGGCTCTGGAGTGCTGTCGATCACCACCGACGCCGGCACCTGGGTGGCCCCCACCACCCGCGCCCTGTGGATCCCGGCCGGGACGGTGCACGAGCACCGCGCGTACGGGCGGACCGACCTGCACTCCGTCGGCCTGCCGACCCGCCTCAACCCGCTGTCCCTGGAGACCCCCGCCGTGATCGCCGTGGGACCGCTGCTGCGGGAGCTGATCCTGGCGTACACGCGGGCACCCGAGGACGACGGCCCCGAGCGGCGCCGGCTGCTGGGGGTCCTGCTCGACCAGCTGCGCGCCGCCCCGCTGCAGCCCCTCCACCTGCCCGCGCCCGCCGACCCCCGGCTGGCGGCCGTGTGCGCCCTGCTGCACGCCGATCCGGCGGATCCCCGCGGGCTGGCGGAGCTGGGCGCGGCCGCCGGAGCCGGGGCGAGCGAGCGGACCCTGAGCCGCCTCTTCCGCGCCGAACTCGGCATGACCTTCCCGCAGTGGCGCACCCAGCTGCGCCTGCACCAGGCGCTGCGGCTGCTGGCCGTCGGCACCCCGGTCACCGCCGTCGCGCACCGCTGCGGCTGGTCCTCCGCGAGCGCGTTCATCGACGTCTTCCGCCGCGCCTTCGGCCACACCCCCGGGGCCCACCCCGGGCGGCTTCCCTGAGCCTACGGGCGCCCGTACCGGAGCTGGACGACGCCGTTGCCGAAGGTGCGGGTGCCCTCCAGCCGCAGCGGCACCAGGCCGCCGTCGGCGGGCGGGAACAGCGCTCTGCCGCGGCCGATGCGCACCGGGTGCACGAAGATCCGGTACGCGTCCACCAGATCGTGGCGCAGGAAGGTGGCGGCGAGATCGGCCCCGCCCACGACCAGGTCGCCTCCCGGGGCCGCCTTGAGCGCGGCGACCTCCGCCGGTACGACGTCCCGCACGAGGGTGGAGTTCCAGCCGAGGTCGCCGTCCGGCAGGGTGCGCGAGTACACGTACTTCGGCATGTCCCGCCAGATGCCGGCGAACTCCGCCTCCGGTGCGGAGGCGGCCGGGTCGGCATCGGCGGCCGGCCAGTACGCGGCCATCAGCTCGTGCGTGACCCGGCCGGACAGGAACCCGCCCAGCGGGCGGATCTCGTCGTTCATGAACCGGTGCAGTTCCTCGTCGACCCGGTGCCAGGAGAGGTCCCCGTCCACGCCCTCGAAGTAGCCGTCCAGGGACACCTGCATCATCAGGATGATCTTCCGCATGCCGAAGCACGCTACATACTGGCCGGTGTGAAGACCGAAGACGGCGCAGACGACACGGCCCTGTTCACCACGGAGGGCCACACCGGCGTGATCACCCTCAACCGCCCCAGGGCCCTCAACGCCCTCACCCACCCCATGGTGCTGAGGATCGCCGAGGCGCTGACCGCCTGGGAGCGGGACCCCGCCGTCGTCCAGGTCCTCATCCGCGGCGCCGGCGAGCGCGGGCTGTGCGCCGGCGGGGACATCCGGGCCATCCACGACGACGCGAAGGCCGGCGGCGACGCCTCCGAGGACTTCTGGCGCGACGAGTACCGCCTGAACGCGCGGATCGCCCGCTACCCGAAGCCCTACGTGGCCCTCATGGACGGCATCGTCATGGGCGGCGGCGTCGGCGTCTCCGCCCACGGCAGCGTGCGCGTCGTCACCGAGCGCTCCCGCGTCGCCATGCCCGAGACCGGCATCGGCTTCGTCCCCGACGTGGGCGGTACGCACCTCCTGGCCCGCGCCCCGGGCGAGCTCGGCACCCACCTGGCCCTGACCGGGACCGCCGTGGGCGCGGCCGACGCCCTGCTGTGCGGGCTGGCCGACCACTTCGTACCCGCCGCCCGGCTGCCGGAGCTGACCGCCGCGCTCGCCGGCGCCCCGGCGCACGAGGTGCTGCCGCGCTTCGCGCAGCAGCCCGCTGAGGGCGAACTGGCCGGGTGGCGGGCCTGGATCGACCGCTGCTACGCCGCCGATACCGTCGAGGAGATCGCCGAGCGGCTGCTGGCCGAGGGGGATCCGGCCGCCAAGGAGGCCGCCGAGACGATGCTGGCGAAGTCCCCGACCTCACTCAAGGTCACCCTGGCCGCCCTCCGCCGGGCCCGGCGGCTCGGCTCGCTGGAGAGGGTGCTGGAGCAGGAGTTCCGCGTCTCCTGCCACGCCCTGCGCTCGCCCGACCTGGTGGAGGGCATCCGGGCACAGGTCGTCGACAAGGACCGCAGCCCCCGCTGGTCCCCGCCCGCGCCGGCCGAGGTCACCGGCGCGGAGGTGGAGCGGTTCTTCGCCCCGCTCGGGGAGGCCCGCGAACTCCGGCTGCCCTGAGGGCCGTCGGAGGACAGGGGGCGGCCGGGCGGCCGGTCGCTGCCGGGGGCGGCCGGCCCGGTCAGCGGTAGCCGGTCACGTCGGCCGGGAGGCCCGGGTCCTGGACCTCGACCAGGTACCGCCAGGCGTCCGGCCGGCTGCCGTCGAGGTCCGTGAACCCGTATGCGCGGGCCAGCTGCGCGCTGGAGAGCGACTGCCCGTTCCAGCGCGCCACCTCCGGATCAGCGGCGAGCGCGGCGACGCCCCGCCCGACGTAGGCGGGGGTCTCGGAGATGGCGAAGTGCGGCATCTGCTCCAGCGCGTCCCGCCAGTTCGCCTCGGTCACCCCGAAGTTGTCGAGCATCATCTCCGAGCGCAGCCAGCCCGGCGTCAGCGCCACCGCCGTCGCCCCGCGCGGGCCCACCTCGTGCCCGAGCGCGAACGCCATGCGCAGCACCGCCGACTTGGCGAGGTCGTAGAAGAACGAGACGCGGTAGTTGGCCGCGTTGTACTCGGCCGTGCCGTCCGTCATCTCCACCACCAGCCCGCCCGGCTCGCGCAGCAGCAGCGGCAGCGCGAAATGGCTCGTGATGGCGTGGGTGTCCACCGCGAGCCGCAGGATCCGCAGCCCGTTGTCCAGGTCGTGCTCCCACACCGTGCTGTCCCACTCGAACAGCCGCTCGCCGCCCCAGATGTCGTTCACCAGCACGTCCAGGCGCCCCTGCTCGGCGTCGATCCGCCCGACCAGGGCCTCCACCTGCGCCGGCACCAGGTGGTCCGCGACCACCGCGATGCCCTGCCCGCCCGCCGCCGTGACCAGCTCCGCCGTCTCCTCGACGGTCTCCGGCCGGTCGTACTCCGAACGGCTGCCGCGCGTACTGCGGCCCGTCACGTACACCGTCGCGCCCTGCGCGCCCAGCTGGACCGCCGTGCCCCGGCCCGCGCCCCGCGTCGCGCCGGCCACCAGGGCGACCTTGCCTTCGAGGGTCCGCCGCTCATCCGCCATGCCCCGACCCTACGCCGCCACCGCCCGCCGGGCACGCAGGCACGGGCCCGCCGGCCCGGGCACGCGGACGGCTCGCGCCGGTGGCCGGATCGGCGCCCTTTCGAGGCCGGCGCACGGGTGGGTACGACTGGCCCGGACACCGAAGGCCCGAGCCCCGCCCCGAGCCCCGCCCCGTGACCCGTGACCCGTGGAGGCGTACGCCCGATGACCACTGCCGGCATGACGAGCTTCGACGAGATCTACGGACTCCCCGACCCGCGGGGTTACTTCGGCCGACTGGGCCCGTACGCCTACCAGACCCCGGGCCACGCCCAGCCGGTGTTCCGCGCCCTGGCCGGCGAACTCGCCCCGGAGCGGCGGACGGTGATCGACATCTGCTGCTCGTACGGGATCAACACCGCGCTCCTCAACCACGACGTGACCCTCGACGAGCTGTACGCGCACTACACCTCGCCGAAGGCGGCCCGGCTGTCCACCTCCGAACTCGCCGATTGGGACCGTGAGTTCTACGCCGCCCGGCGCCGCCCCGACGCCGTGCGGGCCGTCGGCACCGACGTGTCGGGCCCCGCGCTGGAATACGCGGTGGCCGTCGGACTGCTCGACGAGGGGCACCGCGTGGACCTGGAGGCCGAAGAGCCGGGGGAGCGGCTGCGGCGCTCCGCCGCCGGCACCGGCCTGATCACCATCACCGGCGGCACCAGCTTCCTCACCGGACGCACCTTCGCACGCCTGCTCACCGCCGCCGGCCGGCCCGTTCCGGTGGCCGCCTTCGTCCTGCGCACCCACGACTACCGGCCGATCTCCCGCTGCCTGGAGTCGTACGGACTCACCGTCGAGCGGTCCGCCGCCACCCAGCCGCAGCGGCGCTTCACCGACCCCGGCGAGCAGCGGCGCGCGGAGGCCGCCGTCACCGCACTCGGCGAGGACCCGGCCGGCAAGGAGTCCGCCGGGTACTTCCACACCCGGCTGCACCTGGCCCGTTGACCCCTCTCGCCACCACCGCCCGCGGACGCACCGGAACGGACTTGTCCAACCAGCCCTCCAGGCCGCACTGTTGCCCGAGATCCGTGCACTCTTCCAGACGGTCAGGAGACCCGGCTTGTCACCCGACAGCGCACCCGCACCCGCGCCCGCGTACGCCATCGACCCCGCCGGCGGCTGCCCGCACGCCCTCAACGCCCGGCTGCGCGCCCAGGGCGCCGTGGCGGACGTCGTCCTGCCCGGCGGGGTGCCCGGGGCCGTCGTCCTCGGACACGAAGCGCTGAAGGAGTTCCTCGCCCATCCCGACGCGGCCAAGGACGCCCGGCACTTCCCCGCCCTGCACGACGGCACCATCCCGCCCGACTGGCCGCTGCGGGTCTTCGCCAACGCCCAGGGCATGCACACCGCCGACGGCGCCGACCACCGCCGGCTGCGCTCCCTCGTCGGCAACGCCTTCACCGCCCGCCAGGTGGAGCGGCTGCGGCCGCGCATCGAGGAGCTGACCGCCGGGCTGCTCGACGACCTCGCCCGGGCGGCCGCCGAGGCCCCCGACGGGGTCGTGGACCTGCGCTCCCGTTTCGCGCTGCCGCTGCCGATGAGCGTCATCTGCGAGCTGCTCGGCGTGGACCCCGAGCACCGGGAGCGGCTGCACCACCTGTCCCACACGGTGATCATCGCCACCGACACCACCCCCGCCGAGGTGATGGCCGCCGTACGGGAGCTCGTCGAGCTGATGGGCACCATCGCCCACGCCCGCCGAAAGGCCCCCGGCGAGGACCTGACCAGCGCGCTGATCGCCGCCCGCGAGGACGACGGCGACCGGCTCAGCGAGGCAGAACTCATCGGCACCATGCGCCTGATGCTGGTCGCCGGCCACGAGACCACCCTCAATCTGATCGGCAACGCGGTCCGCGCCCTGTGCACCCACCGCGACCAGCTCGCCCTGGTCCGGGAGTCCAAGGCCACCTGGTCCGACGTGGTGGACGAGACCCTGCGCTGGGACGCACCGGTCAGCTGGTTCCCGTTCCGGTACCCCGCCCGCGACCTCACCGTCGACGGGACCGTGATCGCGCAGGGCACCCCGGTCCTCGCCGCCTACACCGCGGCCGGCCGCGACGAGGCCTTCCACGGCCCCGACGCCGACCGCTTCGACCTCACCCGCCCCACCGCCGCCCGCCACCTCTCGTTCGGGCACGGCGCGCACTACTGCGTGGGCGCCCCGCTCGCCCGCCTGGAGGCCACCATCGCCCTGGAGCGGCTCTTCACCCGCTTCCCCGACCTCGACCTCGCGGTCCCCGAGCCCGAACTCCCCTACCTGCACAGCTTCATCGGCAACAGCGTCGAGGCCCTGCCGGTCCGCCTGGGGTAGGGCGGTCAGCCGCAGCCGTCTGCGGGCGGCGAGAGCTCCGTGCTCAGCCAGCCCAGCGCGTCCGCGTACATCGCCGTCCACGTCTGGAAGTTGTGGCCGCCGGACGGGCGGACCAGGGTCTTCACCCGGACCCCGCTGCCCGCCGCGGCCCGGGCGAAGGCCTCCAGCTGCGCGGGCGGGCTGTCCTTGTCCTGCGCCGAGGTGGCCAGGAACAGCCCGACGTCGGCCCCCTTGACCTGCCGGACCAGCCACAGCGGGCTGTTGCGCTCGCGCAGCACCGGATCGGCCAGCACCTCCGGATCCCCGCCCAGCGGATCCGGGTCCAGTGCCGCCCCCGCCCGGAACACCTTCGGGTACTGCAACGGCAGCTTGGCCGCGCAGAACGCCCCCGTCGAGACCCCCATCAGCCCCCAGCCCTTGGGCTCGCGCAGCGTACGGAAGTTCTTCGCGACCAGGTCCGTCACGTCCTCCGCGAGCCAGCTGGCCACCTTCCGCGTCGGCGTGTTGCTGCAGTCGGTGTTCACCCCGCCCGGGTAGACGTCCGGGATCACCACGATGAACGGGTGCGCCGCGCCCAGCCGGATCAGCTGGTCCAGCGTCCCCGGCATGCCGCCCAGGTCGATCCAGGTCCGCGGCGAGCCCGGATACCCGTGCAGCAGCATCAGCACCGGGAACCGGGTCTTCTCCGCACCCGGCGCCCCGTACTCGGGCGGCGTCCACACGATCACCTGCCCGGCGAGTTTCGAATGCGAGCCGCGGAAATAGGTGCTTCGCGTACCGTCCCCGCCCTGGGTGAACTTGGCCCGGCCCAGCGGCGGACCCGTCATCGCCGAGGAGTCCTGCACGTTCTCCGTGCCCAGCAGGTCGTTCCACGAGGAGTACAGCCCGTAGCTGCCGTTGATCCACGTCGCGATCACCGCGATGGACGTCAGCTGGCACAGCGCGATCATCATCACCCGTACGGGCCAGCGCACCCACCCCGGCCCGGGGATCCGGTTCCACAGCAGCAGCGCGGCGAGCATCGCGAGCACGGTGACGGCGATGAGGGTGACGAGGAACGACGTACTGGTCAGCTCCACGAGGGCCGGCTCCTGACGTACGGGTCGGTTTGCCAGGATGTCCGCATCATGCCTTCCTCCCGGGCCCCGGCCGGACACGCACCGACACCGAGTGCCACCCGGTCGCCCCGTCGGGGACGGTCCCCCTGCGCACACCCGTCTGCACGGCGCCCGTACCGTCCGTGGCACGGACCTCCAGCGTGTGCGGCCCGGGACTCGCCTCCCACTCCCACACCCACTGCCGCCAGGTGTCGTTGCCGTCCGCCGCCCCGAGCCGGGCCTCCTGCCACGGGCCCCCGTCGACCCGTACCTCCACCCGGGCGATCCCCCGGTGCTGCGCCCACGCCACCCCCGCCACCGCCACCCGCCCCTCCGGCGGCTCGACGGACGGGCGCGGGGTGTCGATCCGGGACTGCGTCTTGACCGGACCCTGCTGCGCCCAGGACCGGCGCACCCAGTACGCGTCGTACGCCGCGAAGGTCGTCAGCCGCAGCTCGCTCAGCCACTTGCACGCCGAGACGTACCCGTACAGGCCCGGCACGACCATCCGTACGGGAAACCCGTGCGCGAAGGGCAGCGGCTCGCCGTTCATCCCGACGGCCAGCAGCGCGTCCCGGCCGTCCATCACCGTCTCGACGGGCGTGCCGATCGTCATCCCGTCCACCGAGCGCGATACGAGCTGGTCCGCCGGTCCGCCCTGCGAGGGCGGCCGCACCCCCGCCTCGCGCAGCAGGTCGGCCAGGCGTACGCCGAGCCAGCGCGCGTTGCCCGCGTACGGGCCCCCGACCTCGTTCGACACGCAGGTGAGCGTGATGTCGTGCTCGACGAGCGGGCGGGCCAGCAGCTCGCTCAGCCCGAGTTCGAGCGGGGTGGAGACGCCCTCGCCGTGGATGCGCAGCCGCCAGGTGTCCGCGTCCACCCGGGGGACGACCAGCGCGGTGTCCACCCGGTAGAAGTCCGGGTTGGGGGTCAGGAAGCGGGAGATCCCGGGCACCCGCAGCTGCGCGCCGGGCGGTACGGGCGGTGCGGGCACGGCCGGCTCCGGCAGGACCAGATCCGCCCGCGAGGCCGTCGCCCCGGCCGAGCCGTACGCGCCGAGCCGCCGCCCCGCGTACCCGATCCCCGCCGAGGCCACGAGGGCCGCGCCGACCAGCCGCCCGAAGCCGCGCCGGTCCATCGACCACGCCCCGCCCGGCGGCGCGCCCACCGGAGGGGGCCTGGTCAACGCGCGGACCAGCAGGTACAGCACGCCGGCCGCGGCCAGCCCGCCGACCAGCGACGGGAGCGCGTCGTGCCAGGTCGCCTCGGGCCGGCTGAGCGCGGCCACCGCCCCGACCAGCCCGAAACAGCCGGCGAGGGCGATCCCGGCGGGCAGGTGCCGTACGGCGAGCCCCCCGGCCAGGGCGGCCACCGCACCCAGGACGACGATGATCCCGAGCGCCAGCAGCAGTTTGTCGGCGGTCCCGAACTCGCGGATCGCCCATTCCTTGACGCCCACCGGCGTACGGTCGACCACGGCTCCGCCGACCGCGGTGACCGGGGAGGACTCCGGCCGGACGGCCGCCGCGGCCAGCTCCGCCAGCGCCAGTCCGGCACAGGCGGCCACCAGCCCGCAGACGGCTCCGCCCAGGAGGCGGGGGCGTCGCCCCGGGTCCGCTTCCACACGGTTCGTCATGAGCAAGCCACCGTCCGCGCCACTGTCCGCGTCACCGTCCGCGTCGTCGTCCGTGCCGTCGTCCGCCGGGAAGCCGACAGCTTCCAGTGTGACTCCGACCAGGGCGGACCCGCGCCCCGCCGCGCCCGTTCGGGTCAGCGCGCGGGCGCCGGCGCCGGTGGCACCCAGCGTCCGGTGCGCGGCGCCTTCACCCCGTACTCCGCCTTCAGCTCGGCCGGGATGGCGTGGTGCATGACCCGCCCCCGGGTCAGGGCGGACAGCTCGAAGCCGGCGAGCAGCGAGCCCGCCTTGTCGAGCGCCCACTCCGCCAGCGGGCCGCTGTCCTCGATGGTCTCCAGCAGTCCCAGCACGGCGGGGACGGCCCTGGCCGCCGCGTCCCAGCGGCTGCGCGGGACCTCCAGCCAGTCGCCGATGGTGTCGCCGACCAGGTAGCGGACGGTGGCCGGGACCATCGGGTCGAACAGCGTGCCGGGGACCACGTCCTCGTACAGCCGCAACAGCTGGGCGCCCAGGAGCACGCCCTCGGGGGAGGGGCCGAGGTGGCGCTGGAGGTAGAGGTCGCAGTACGCGCGCGCCTCGGCGAGGTCCTCCGGTACGGCCGCCATGTCGCAGCCCAGCAGGGCGGCCACGACCCGCCAGGCGTAGTAGTAGGCCTCCGCGCCCTCCTCGCTCATGTGGATGCCGAGCCGGTGCATGGCGTCGAGCACCAGCAGCGAGAAGAAGGTCTGCCCGGCGATCATGTCCTCCTGGCAGATGGGCAGGCCGTCCCGCTCGACGTCCCAGTGGCCGCCGTGGCGCAGGTGGTGGCGCACCGCCGCGTGCAGCAGCCGGACCTTCTGGGCGGCCGGGACGAACTTGCCGCCCTCGGCGAAGGAGTCCGTCCGCATCAGGTACGTGACGAACTGGCCGGTGTTGGCCATCCGGCGGGAGGGGTACGCGAGCGAGTGCGTCGAGGACAGCAGCCGGGCCATCCGGGGGACGGCGTAGCTGACGGGCATCGCGGCGAAGGACAGGCCGGTGTTGATGTGGGCGGCGTTGTCCATGAAGAACAGCCGGGCCTGCTCCATGACGTCCCAGTCGACCCAGGCCGGCGGCAGGGCGGTGGCCTCGAAGTAGCCGCGCGCGGAGGCCGGGAGCCGGTCGGGCAGCGGGTCCCCGGAGGTGGTGAAGAACCGCATGAGGGTGTTGAAGTCGCCCACCTCCTCGCGGCGGAACATCGCGGCCACGGTCTCGTCGGCGAGCGGATCGCCCTGGGCGGACAGGGCGTCGAGCGCGGCGTCGTCGTAGCGGGGGCGGGGCGGGGCGGAGGCGGTCTCGGCGCGGTTCTCGGCGGTGGTCACTTCACTCGTCCTTCTCGTGTGTACGGGGGGCGGGTGCGGGGAGCGGCGTCGTGTCCCGGGCGCGGGGCGCAGGCCCCGGGCGCAGGACCCGGGCACCGGCCCGGCATGATCCGGAGGGCACGGCCTACAGCGAGCGCTCGGCGGCGGTACCGGCGAGCTCGCGCAGCGCCGACCGCGCCTGCGCGGGCATCGGTACGGTGTCCAGCGCGCCGGTGGCCCGGGCGATGCGCTCCCGGATCATGTCCTCGACCTGTTGCCGGGCCCCGCAGCGCTCCATCAGCGCGCGTACCGCGGCGGCCTCTTCGGTGCCCAGGTCCGGGCGGCCGACCAGCTTCGCGAGCAGCCGCCGGTCGTCGCCGCCGGCCGCGGCGACGGTCAGGGCGAGCAGCGCGGTCGGTTTGCCGTCCCGCAGGTCGTCCACGTTCGACTTGCCGGTCCTGGCCGGGTCGCCGAAGGTGCCGAGCAGGTCGTCGCGCAGCTGGAAGGCCTCGCCGAGCGGCAGCCCGTACGCGGAGAAGGCGTCGAGCAGGGCGCGGGAGCCCCCGCCGAGGGTGGCGCCCAGGTGCAGCGGCCGCTCGACGGTGTACTTGGCCGTCTTGAAGCGGGCCACCTCCAGCGACTCCGCCACCTGCGGGACCGGCTCCGACCGGGTGCGGAGCACCTCCAGGAACTCGCCCGCCATCGTCTCGCGCAGCAGCGTCGCCCAGAGGGGGACGGTCCGGGCCAGGTAGGCGCCCGGCAGCCCGCAGGAGCTGAAGACGTGGCCGGCGTACCCCATCAGCAGATCGCCGAGGATCATCGCGAGGGAGGTGGAGCGCTGCCCGGCGGCGGCGAAGGCGGCGTGCGCGGTGAGCCGGCCGTGCCGCGTCCGGCTGTCGTCGATGATGTCGTCGTGCGTGCAGGCGGCCGCGTGGACGAGTTCCATCGCGGCCGCGGCCCGGATCACCCCCTCGCAGTCGGGCTGCCCCGCCGCCCGCCAGCCCCAGTACAGGAACGCGGCCCGGATCCGCTTCCCGCCGGCCAGCGAGCGGCGCAACTGCTCCGACAGCGGCGAGAGTTCGACGTGCAGTCCGAGCAGCTCCCGCTCCTCCTCGTCGGCCAGCCGGACCAGCACCTCGTCGATGCGCTCCTTGAAACCGGTGTGGTCATGCACGGGGGTGGCCCTCGGAGGCGACCCGCTCGGCGGCCCGCCGGGCCATGGTCTCCAGGTGGTTCTCCGCTCCCGCGCCCGACCGGCGGGTGGCCAGCTCGCCTCGCTTGCGCAGTTCCACGACCCCGTCGGTGAGCAGTTCCCGCAGATCGGAGCGGCGCAGTACGTCCTGGGCCCGGTCGGCGGACTGGCGTAACTGGTCGAGGGCCAGATCGGCGACCCCGGCGGCGAGGAGCGTCAGCAGCTCCAGGGTCACGGGCGGGGTGCGGTCCTCGGCGGGCGGGGTGTCCTGGGACATGCTCGGTGCACTCCTGATGGCTTCGGGCCGTGGGACGGCGTCGGAAGGGGCGGCCGCCGGATGTTCCGACGGCCGCCCCTGGTGGTCGTTCCGAGCCAGTCAACCGAGTGCGCCTCCCGCGCGTCGAACCACCTGCACGGTTCTCCCCCGCACGGGTAGCGGGATTCCCACGGGCGGGTGGTGATCAGCGCATCATCCGGTCGCCGCCGTCCCGGGTGGTGTAGGAGGTCAGCGGGCGGCCCCCTCCGAGGACTTCAGGGCCGCCGCGATGTCCGCCGCCAGGGCGTACGGGTCCCCGCTCGGGCCGTTCGCCCCGCTCGGGTGCCGCGTGGTGCGCCGGGCCCACTCCTCCTCGAAGTCGTGCCAGTCGATCTCCCGGGGCGCCGCCCGCCGGACCAGGGACTCCTCCAGCGCCTCGAAGTAGGCCGCCCAGCGGGGTGCGTACAACTCCGCGATCAGGCCGCTCCATTCGCGGTTCGCGTAGTCGTGCAGGAAGCCGCCCTCGCTGGTGCTGCGCCGGCCCCACACGCTCAGGATCGAGCGGGCGTCGTACTCGTACCGGTCCTGCTCGGCCTCGTCCGCGCCCCAGGAGCGGGCCGCCGACAGCCAGTCGCCGAGCAGGAAGTTCGGGTCGGATCCCGTGACGGCGTCCAACTGCCGTTCCCCGTCGGCCCATTCGGCGGTCAGTGCGCGCAGCCGGGTCAGGTCCTTGGCCTCGTACGCCGCCTTGATCTTCGGCAGCAGCACCCGCGAGTGGTTGGCCAGGGCCTGCCGGGCGGTGTCCACCAGGTCGAAGCGGTAGGCGCTGGAGCCGCGCAGCTTCGGATCCACCGTGAGCAGGTGGTCCAGGGCCCGGCGCACCCCGTCGGCCGGGTACCGCATCGACTTGGGGCTCCAGTACGCCGCCCCCACCGCCGTCAGGCTCGGCCGGGCGGTGAACAGGCTGTCCTGGGACTCCGACCACAGGCCCGAGGACGTGCTGTAGGGGCCCTTGCGCAGCTCCTCCCAGGCGGCCGCCGCCTCCTTGTCGGGCCGTCCGTAGCGGCGGGCCGCGAAATCGGCGAACCACGTGCGCTGGTCGATCGGCCCGGGCTCCCAGGCGAGATCGGTGAACAGGTCGAAGGCGGCCGGGTTGGTCCCGGTGGCCTCCGGCAGGTACGCGATGCCCTTCAGGGCGCTGTCGGCCTTGGCCCGCCAGGAGCCGAACCGGTCGATCCACACGGAGGTGTTCGCGCCGATCGTGGTGTGCCCGCCGAAGTTGTAGATCGTGCCCATCGCGTACGGGACCCCGCCCCAGCGGGTCTCCCGGTCCAGCCGGTTGTACCGGTCGGACAGGCCGTCCAGGATCAGCAGCTTCGAGGTGTCCACCCCGGCGAGCAGCTCCGCCTTCGGACTGTCCTGCCACCCCAGGACGGCCCACATCGCCCCCGGGTGCGCGGCGTGCAGCGCCGACTGGACCGCCCGGGCCGCCGCCTTCACGTCGACGGTGCCCGCCGTCCCGCCCTCGTGCAGCGGGCTCATCCGGTACATCGCGCTGTCCCCGAACACGGCGCGCTGCTCCGCGTAGTACGCGGCGGCCAGCTTCCCGAACACCGGCGAGGACGGATCGAGCCAGTCGGGCCGGTCGAAGCCCGCCCAGTCGCCCTGCGCCACCGTCTTCGCGCCCGCGTTGCGGGCGGCGAAGCCCGGCGGCACCGTCCCGAAGTAGCCGGGCAGCACCGGGGTCATGCCGAGCCCGCGCAACTGCTCGGCGATCCGCCCGCCGAGCTCGGCGCGCTCGCGCATCAGCCGCTCCGAGACCGGGCCGCCGAACCCGCTCAGGTTCTGCAGCAGCCACCAGCTCTGGTGCCCGGGGCCGGGGATCCACTCGCGCAGCTCGGCGGCGGAGTAGCCGAAGCCCTGGAGCGCCCGGTAGTACGGGTACTCGGCGCCGGCCTGCACGAACACCTCGTTGATGCCGTGCAGCGCGAGCAGGTCGATCTGGCGCTGGTGCTGCTCGAAGGTGCGGTACGCGCCCGAATAGCCGTCGTCGGTGTCGTTGAGGGCGTACCGGTGCGGGACGAGCGCGCTGCGGGTGACCGGTGCGGGCACGGCCGGCAGCCGCGCGGGCAGCATCCCGATGCTCTCGCCGGGCCAGCCGATGTCGGCCCCGGCGACGTGCTGGAGGTACCAGCCGATGCCGGTGAGCAGGGTGGCCCCCGTGGATCCGCGCACGGTGATCGCGCCGGCCGATCCGGACACGGTGAACCGGTCGGCCCCTGCGGCCGGGTCGGGCACGAGGGTGAACTGGTCGGCGTGGCGCGGCAGCAGCCGCTCCAGCGCGTCCCGCGCCGGCCCGACGTCGAAGGCCCGGGGTTTGTGTGCGCCGGGCAGGCCCTGCCGTACCGGTGCGGGCGCACGGCCGCGTACGTGGCCCCCGTCGACCGGGCCGGCCAGTGCGGGGGAGCCGGCGCCGAGCAGCGCCACCAGCGTGGCGAGGGCGACCCGGCGGCGCAGCTGCGCGCGCCGCGGGCGCCGGGGAGTGGAGTTCGTCATCCGATGAGTCACCGATCACCGATCCGTGGTCTGGTCCGGGGTCAGACGGGCAGGGACCAGGCCTGGTCGACGCGGTGGTCGCCGCAGTCGGTCAGGCGCAGCCGTTCGGCCGGGGCGTCCGGGGTCGCGGCCGCGGCGGGAGCCGTCAGGCACGTTCCGCTCACGTCCTCGACGAGCGCCCCGTCCCGCCGGTGCGTCCAGCTCTGGCCCGGCTCACCGGGCGCGCAGCCGGCCAGTTCCACGGCGCCGTCCTCGCCCGCGGACAGGCACTTTCCGGTCAGGCGTACGCTCCCCTCCTGCCCGAGCACCCAGCGCTGGTCGGCGGCCGCGGTGCACGGCGCCAGGACCACCGCGCCCACGCCGGTGGTGTTGACCCCGTCCGCGCACCGGGCGCCGTTCCCGGTGATCTGCCCGGTCGGCACGGCGGCGCCGCAGCCCTCGTGCGGGGTGAGCCGGAAGACCGCCGTGTCGTGCGCGGCCACCTTCCCGGTCAGGGAGGTCGAGACCTCGGTGCTCTGGCCGCTCCACAGGTCCTTGGCGTCGACGGTGCAGGAGTACAGGCCGATGTCGGTGAGCGGTACGGAGATGTCCCGCGCGCTGCCGGACCGGTTGAGCACGGCGACGGCGCGCCCGCCGTCGGCCAGCGGCCGGGCCAGCACCTCGAACGTGGCGTTGGCGGAGAGCACCGCGCCCTGGCGGCCCATCGGGTCCTGGTCCAGCGCGATCAGGTCGGTGTTGCCCAGGGCGGCCAGCCCGGCCGGGGTGAGCTGGGAGACGTCGGAGGACAGGATGAACGGGGCCGCCATCATCGCCCACAGCCCCACCTGGCTGCGGCTCTCGGCCTCGGTGAGCCCGGGGGCGCCCGCGATCAGGAAGTCGGGGTCGTTCCAGTTGCCGGGGCCCGCGTACCGGCCGAGCCAGCGGTTGTAGCCGTAGTTGCCGAGTACCGAGCTCCACCGGGAGGTCGCGGGCGCGGCGGCGTTGTAGACCTTGATGTCCTTGCCCTCGCGCCACAGCTGGCCGGTCTCCCCGACCCAGCCGAGGACCTTGTGCCAGTCGGACCCGCCCCACTCGCCCTGCTGGAAGTAGGCGGGGGCCGAGGCCGAGAGCACCATGTCGCGGCCGCTCGTCCGCAGGGCCCGGGCGACGGCGCCGTACGCGTCGCGGTACGCCTGCTCCTTCGTCGTTCCGGGCGGTACCCACAGGTTGCAGCCGTCCATCTTGACGTAGTCGACCTTCCACGACGCGAACTGCCGGGCGTCCTGGGCGTAGTGGTCCGGGCCGCCGCCGTCGGGGGAGCCGCTGCCGGGGTAGCGCTCGCAGGTGAGGGAGCCGGCGTCCTCGTAGATGCCGAACTTCAGGCCCTTGGCGTGCAGATGCTCGCCGAGCCAGGCCATGCCGTGCGGGAACTTCTGCGTGTCGACGACCAGGTCGCCGTCCGCGTCGCGGCTCTTGGTCATCCAGCAGTCGTCGACCGTCACCGTGTCGTAGCCCTTGGCCGCGAGCCCGCTGGAGACGAGGGCGTCGGCGTTCGCGACCACCTTGGCCTCGTCGATGTCGCACATGTAGTGCGCCCAGTTGTTCCAGCCCATGGGCGGGGTGAGCGCGAGCGGGGCGTCCGAGGTCGCGTGGGGCTCGGCCGCCGCGGGAGCGGGGGCGAGGCAGAGGGCGAGCAGGGCGGCCGCGGTCAGGCAGGGGAGCGACGCACGCAGGCGAGGCGGCACGGAGACTCCTTGAGGTGGGGCTGCAGTGCGCTCAGTGCAGCGGTGCGACTACCCGCTGTCAACATAAGTCGATGGTTATGGCTCAATGACCAGCAATATGGCCGTAGTCGGCGTCACACGATCGGGGAGGGCGCGCATCGATACGCTGTCTGTTACGACGTCTGTTACGGTGTATCTCATGCCGAGGAGATCAGCAGCCCTGGACCGTGCGACGCCCGAGGCGATCGCGGTCGCCGCCCTGCGCCTCATCGACGAGGAGGGGCCGAACGCGCTGAGCTTCCGGGCCCTCGCCGACCGGCTGGAGGTGTCCCACGCGACCGTGCAGCGCCGCTGCACCGACCTCGCCGGGCTCCTCGACCTCTGCACCGAGCACCTCGCCGGCCGGCTCCCCGAGATCCCGGCCGGGACCGGCTGGGCGGAGGCCACCGAGCTGCGGTTCACCGCGCTGTACCGGCTGCTCGTCGCACATCCCGGGCTGCTGATGCTCCGCGGCGGCCGCCCCTGGCTCGGCCGTCAGCTGCTGGCCCGGCTGGTCGAGCCCGCGCTCGCCGACAGTGTGGCCGCCGGGATGACCGCCGCCGAGGCGATGACCGTGTACCGCCGCATGTACCTGCTCACCCTCGGCAGCGCCGCCTTCGTGGACCACCGGGATCCGGCCGGAGCCACCGCCGCCTCGCGGGCGGCCCTGGCCGCGCTGGATCCGGAGGGGTTCCCCGTGCTCGCGGGCGGGCTGGCCGACGTACTGCCCGCCCTGACCGACCACGAGGTGTACTACGGCGCCCTGCGCCAGCTGATCGAGGCCAACCGGCCCGCCGCCTGAGGCCGTCCGCTGCCCGGAGCCGACTGAAGTCCTCCGCCGCCTGAAGCCGCCTGAAGCCGCTCGTAGCCGCCCGAAGGGACCCCGTCATGGAACAGCAGCTCGACTACGCCGCCGTACGCGCCGCCGCCGACCGGATAGCCGGATCGGTCCGCCCCGTCACCGTCGTACCCGCCGACGGAGGGCTCTGGTACGCGCTGGAGTACCTCCAGCACACCGGGTCCTTCAAGGCCCGCGGCGCCCGCAACTTCCTGGCCGCCCACCGTGACGCCGGCACCCTCCCGGACGCGGGCGTCACCATCGCCTCCGGCGGCAACGCGGGCCTCGCTTGCGCCTGGGCGGCCCGCGCGCAGTCCGTCCGCGCCACCGTGTTCCTGCCGGCCAACGCGCCGCGCGTGAAGGTGGAGCGGCTGCGCGGGTACGGGGCCGAGGTACGGCTCGTCGGCGACCGGTACGCCGAAGCGCTGGCCGCGTGCGAGGAGTTCGCGGTGCGCAGCGGCGCGCTGAGCAGCCATGCGTACGACCACCCGCTGATCGCGGCGGGCGCGGGTACGTTGCTGGACGAGATCCGGGCCGGGCTGCCGGGGCTGGACACCGTGGTCGTCGCGGTGGGCGGCGGCGGGCTGTTCGCGGGCGTCGCGGCCGCGGCGCGCGAGCACGGCGTACGGGTGATCGCGGCCGAGCCGGAGAACTGCCGGGCCCTGAACGCGGCCCTGGAGGCGGGCCGGGTCGTCGACGTGGCCGTGGACTCGGTCGCCGCCGACTCGCTGGGCGCCACCCGGGTCTCGGCGGCCGCGCTGGCCGCCGCGCAGCAGAAGGACGTACGGTCCGTCCTGGTCCCGGACCCGGCGATCACGGCGGCCCGGCGCGCGCTGTGGGAGGAGCACCGGATCGTGGTCGAGGCGGGCGCGGCCACGGCCCTGGCGGCCGTACGGACCGCTGCGCAGCCGCTGGGCGAGCGCGTGGCCGTCATCCTGTGCGGCGCGAACACCGACCCCGGGGACCTGACGGCCCCCTAGCCCTCCAGTCCTCCAGTCCCTCCAGTCCTTCAGTCGTCGTCCTCGCCCTCGCGGACCACGACCACCGTGCTCGCCGCGTACTGCACCACCTGCTGGCTCACCGAACCGAGCAGGGCGCCCTTGAAGCCGCCGTAGCCCCGGGTGCCGACGACCGTCAGGTCCGCCTCCTTGGAGGCGTCCACCAGCACCTGGGCCGGCGAGCCCTGTTCGACCCGGCGGAAGACGGGGACGCCGGGCGAGGTGCCGACGGCCGAGGCCACGGTGTCCGCGAGGCGCCGGCGGGCCGTCTCCTCGGCGCCGACCAGCTCGTCCGGGGTGCCGGTGCCCACGGCGAAGGGGTTGGTGTTCCACTCCCAGCTCATCACGGCGTGCACCCGGCCGCCGATGGCCTTGGCCTGGGCAACGGCCCAGCGCAGGGCCTCCTTGGAGTGGTTCGAACCGTCCACGCCGACGACGATCAGAGGCTCGATGGTCTCACTCACGGTGGGTTCCTCTCGTTTCATCCGAATCGTCCGCATTGTTCTCGCTCTCGCCTCTTGTATACACGGAGGAGGGGGGCCGACCTCGAACGGCGACGATCGTTGCGGCGCCGAAGACTTTGGAGGACAGCGCGCGGTCCTCGTGGCTTGCGAAGGTCTGGGAGCAAGGAAGACCGGCAAGGCACGAAGGTACGGAGGAACGGACGTGGCACAGCGCAAGGGCTGTCTGATCGGCTGCGGGGTGGCGCTGGTGCTCGGCATCGCGGCCGTCGTAGCCCTTCTCTTCGGCGTCGGGAAGGTCGTGGACGCCGCGGGCAGGACGATGCTCGAACCCGGCGTCTACCGGTCCGTGAGCGTCGGCGACCCGGAGGAGGCGGTGCGCGCCAAGATGCCCTCAGGGGAGAGCTTCATCAAGGCCGCCCTGAAGTCGGGCGGCCCGGCCGAACCCGAGGGCAGCGTCTGCACCTGGTACATGTCCGACGCGGACGGCGAGGGGGAGACGGTGTACCGCTTCTGCTTCAAGGACGGAAAGCTCGCCGAAAAAGTCGAGTACCGGATGAAGTAGGCGGAGCGGTGGCCGCCCGGAGGTGCGCGAGGGCGGGGGCGAGGCGGGCCGTCGCGGCCCGGGGGAGCCGGGCGCATTCCGCGTCGATCCGGGCGAGTACGGACGCCTGCCGTCCCGCGTCGCACAGGGAGAGGTGGAACACCAGCTGCCGCCACGCGCGGGCGGCCTTCTTGGGCGTCGCCGACCGGCGCCGGGCGGCGGTGAACGCCCCACGCGCCAGCCCGTCCCACCCGGAGGGCGGGTCGATGCCGACCACGCTGACCAGGGTGGCCATGTTGAACGTGGTGAGGATGCGCGCCTGTTCGCCGACAGCCGCCTCACGGGCGAGGGCGACGACCTGCGGGCCGTCAAGCCCGGTGCACCGGTGCTGCGGCAGCCCGGCCCGCCGGGCGCACAGCTCGGCGAACTCGGCGGGGTCGCCCCTCTCCGCCAGGTCCCGCAGCGCGGCGCAGTCGATGCCGTAGTAGCGCTCGTACGGAGTGCCCTTGAGGAGGTCGGCAGCCGTCCACGCGGCGGGAAACAGGTCGGCGTTCACCGCGTACGTCGTGGCGGAGGCGAACGGCTCGGTCAGGACGGGCACCGGCAGCCCGGCCGGTTTCGAGAGCCGGGCCAGCGTGTTCGCCAGCCGGTTCGGGATCCCCGAGCCGGGGAAGGCCTCCACGGCGAGTTCGCCGATGGCCCGCAACTCCCTCCGGGCGTGCGCCGCGGTGAGGGCGGTGCCCGGCAGCGGTATCAGTTCGGCCAGCACCTCGGCGGAGGGGATCGCTCCGATCGCCCCGTCCTCCAACAGGTCGGCCGCGGACCCCCGGAGCACATGGGGGAGCGGCGCAGGCCGCTCCCGCCGGGCGGCGAGCGCTTCGCGCGCTGCCCCTCTGGCGGGCTCCGGCTTCCGGGGCTGGTGGTCGGTGTTCTCTTCCATGGCCGGCGTGGCAGGTTCTGCCCCTGCGGCCTCCGACTGTGCAGGTCGGTGCTCTGGCTGCTGAGCTACACGCCGTGTGGCTCGAACCCAACCACCCGAAGCCCGCTTACGCAACGGGGTTTTGGGCGGGTGTCAAGTAAAGCGCATTAGTGCGCGGGCTCTTGTACCGCTGATAAGGAGTCAACATCCGGCGCCGGGCGGGCGTTGTTATGGAATCGATATCACCTTGCGACAGCTCTCAACTAAAGCGCATTAGTGCTGGTCGTCGTGGTGTTGACTGCGCCCCTTTCATCTGCCTGCACGTGTGTCGTCGCGATTCGGGACCCACCGGTACCCGCCCATGGGGACTTCGGCCACATTGACGCGATCTGGATTTGGGGTCAGCGTGGGCTGCGCGCTCCGGCAGTGAGGCCGGAACTCCCCCCGAAGGTGGCGACGATGACCCGTTCGAACGCGACCCGTACAGCCATCGCCACGCTCGTGGCCGGCACGTTCCTCTCGGTCTCCGCCTGCGGAGTCGGCGGCGGCGCCGCGGACGTGCCGGAGGGCAAGAAGACCGGCAAGGTCGCCGGTGAGATCACCTTCCGCACCCTCCAGCTCAAGCCCAAGTTCACGGCGTACGTCCAGGGCGTCATCGACGCCTTCGAGAAGAAGTACCCCGAGGCGAAGGTCAGATGGGAGGACGTCCCGGGCGACGGCTACAACGAGAAGCTCGTCGCCGACGCCCAGGCCGGCGCCCTCCCCGACGTGGTCAACCTCTCCACCGACTCCTTCCAGCTCCTCGGTGACCGCGGACTGCTCGCCGACGTCGCGGGGCTCGACCCCGAGGTCGCCAAGGAGTACGTCCCCGGGGCGTGGGAGCAGTTCAAGCTCCCGGGGAAGGGCGACGGCGTGTACGCGTACCCCTGGTACGTGACCCCGGAGATCCTCACGTACAACAAGGAGCTCTTCGAGAAGTCCGGCCTGGACCCGGCGCAGCCGCCGACCAGCGTCGAGCAGTTCTTCGACTACGCCGACAAGATCGCCGCGGCGTCCGGCGGCCGGTACGCGGCCTTCATGGCCGACCCCAAGGGCCGCCTGCCCGGGGACTGGCAGAAGATGGGCGTACCGATCCTGAACGAGCAGCAGGACCGTTTCGTCTTCGACACCCCCAAGGCCGTCGAGTGGGTCCGGCGGATGAAGGACCTGTACGCCAAGGGCGCCATGCCCAAGGAGTCCCTCCTCAAGTCGGACGACATCAACCAGCTGTACGGCGGCGGCAAGCTCGTCTTCGGTCCCGGGTCCCCGGGTTTCGTCAAGGACATCAAGCAGAACGCCCCGCAGATCTACGCCGGCACCCAGGTCGCGGGGGCCGTCACCGGCAAGCTCGGCCACATCGGCATCTACGCCCAGTCGCTCGGCATCAAGAAGGACACCAAGCACCTCGACGCGGCGACCGAGTTCGCCAAGTGGGTCACCAACGGCCCCAACCAGGTGGAGTTCTCGAAGAACGCGACCATCTACCCGTCCAACGCCCAGGGCCTGGCCGATCCGCGCTTCGCCGACCGGGGAGACGGCAAGGACGCCGAGACGGTCGCCCGCGCGGTCGGCGCCGAGCAGCTCAAGAGCGCGGCACTCGACGCGAACACCCCGGTCCAGTGGACCAACCAGGTCGGTGACGCGGTCGTCCGCGAGATGCAGAAGGCGATCCAGGGCGAGCAGGACCCGCAGACGGCCGTACGCAAGGCCCAGGAGGAGGCGAACCAGCTGCTCGCCAAGTCGGCCCGGAAATGACGCCGCACCCGGCCCGCTCCGCCGGACGGCGCCGCAAGGCCGCCCTCGCGGCCATGGAGGCCGAGACCGGGCTGGTCCACCGCAGGTGGTGGACCCCCTACCTCTTCCTCGCCCCCGGCCTGGTGATGGTGGCCCTGTTCAGCCTCTGGCCGTTCGTCAACACCGTCATCCTGTCCCTCACCGACGCCCAGATCCTGCGCGGCGGCACGTTCGTCGGCTTCGACAACTACACCCGTGCCTTCGCCGACCCCGACTTCTGGACCGCCACCGGCAACAGCGTGCTGTACCTGGTCGTCGTCGTGCCGTGCCTGGTGTTCCTCCCGCTCGCCCTCGCCGTGCTCGTCCAGGCCAAGGTCCCCGGCATCGGGTTCTTCCGCTCCGCCTTCTACACCCCGGTGATCGCCTCCGCCGTGGTCGTCGGCCTGATCTGGCAGTGGGTGCTGCGCAGCGACGGGCTCGTCAACACCGTGTTCCGGAAGCTGAGCATCGTCTCGGAGCCGATCCCGTTCCTGACCGACAGCACCATGCTGCTGGTCTCCGCCATGATCGTGACCGTGTGGAAGGGCCTCGGCTACTACATGGTGTTCTACCTCGCCGCGCTCGGGAACGTGTCGCCGTCGCTCCACGAAGCGGCCGCGCTCGACGGCGCCGGCGCCGTGCGGCGCTTCTTCAGCATCACCGTCCCGCAGGTGAAGCCGATGATGCTGCTGGTGGGGACCCTGTCGGCCATCTCCGCGCTGCGGGTCTTCACCGAGATCTACATCCTGGGCGGTGAGAGCGGCGGCCCCGGTGGCGGCGCCCGCACCCTGCCCTTCCTCATCCGGCAGGTCGGCCTCGGCTTCTCCGGCGAGACCGGCTACGCCTCCGCCATCTCGATCCTGCTGTTCCTGCTGACCCTGGTCTTCAGCCTGCTGGGCCGCCGCCTGTCGAAGGGGGACGAGAGTTGACCACCACCGCGCCCCGCCGGCGGACCGGGCTCGGGCTCGCCGTCCGGTACGCCACGCTGGTCCTGATGCTCGTCGTGATGCTCGGGCCGATCGTCTGGCAGTTCCTGACGTCGATCCGCGGCCGCACCGAGAACGTGTACGACGGCGTGCTGCCCGCGCGGCCCACCCTCGACAACTACGTCCTCGTCGCCGACTCCTTCCCGCTGCTCCAGTACGTCGGCAACACGCTGGTGGTGGCCGTGCTCGCGATCACCTCGAACCTGCTGTTCGCGGCGATGGGCGGCTACGCCCTCTCGCGGGCCGGCTGGAAGGGCCGCAAGTCCGTCTTCACGGTGCTGGTGGCCACGCTCATGTTCCCCTTCGAGTCCGTGATGATCTCGATGTTCCTGACCGTGCGCGAGATGGGTCTGGTCGACACCCTCGTCGGCGTGTGGCTGCCCGGCGCGGTCTCCGTCCTCAACATCATGGTCATGCGCTCGGCCTTCCTCGCCGTGCCCAAGGAGGTGGAGGAGTCCGCCGTCCTGGACGGCGCCAACGAGTGGACCCGGTTCACCCGGCTCTTCCTCCCCGCCGCCAAGGGGGCCCTGGCCGTCGTCTGCATCACCAGTTTCATGGGGGCCTGGGACGATTTCCTCTGGCCCCTGCTGGTCCTCACCAACAGCGACCACTACACCCTCCAGCTCGGCCTGAAGACCCTGGCCGGCGCCACCACCACCAACGACCAGCGGATCATCGCGGCCGGCGCGATGGCGGCGCTCCTGCCGATGATGCTGCTCTTCTTCGCCCTCCAGCGTTTCTTCTTCAAGGGAGTGGGCGAGGGAGCCGTCAAGACCTGAGCCCCGCCGCACCCGACCTGCCGTCACCCGGCCTGCCGTCACCCGGCCTGCCGTCACCCGTCCTGCCGTCATACGACCCCTCCCTCCCTTGGAGCAGCCGTCATGCACGATGACCGCAGCATCACCGAACACCGCCTGCGCCGGGTCCTCAAGGAGCGCATCAAGCCCGCCGTCCACTCCCGCCCGGTCCCGCTGGAGATCGGGCGCTGGGAGGCACCGGGCGAGCCCGTGCCGGTCGCCGAGGGGCTCGCCGCCCCGTACGGGCCCTGCGCGATCGGTGAGACCTGGGGCCCGGCCTGGGGCACCACCTGGTTCAAGGTCACCGGTACCGTCCCGGCCGAGTGGGCGGGCCGTACGGTCGAGGCCGTCCTCGACCTCGGCTTCGACCGGATGATGCCCGGCTTCCAGTGCGAGGGACTCGTCCACCGGGCCGACGGCAGCGAGGTCAAGGCACTGAACCCGTACAACGACTGGGTGCGCGTCGCCGACTCGGCGGTGGGCGGCGAGCAGGTCGAGTGGTACGTGGAGGCCGCCTCGAACCCCGTCCTGGTCGACCACTCGGCCACGTACGAGGGGGACCGGCAGACCAGCGGCGACCAGCCCCTCTACCGGCTCGCCCGGATGGACCTCGCCGTCTTCGAGACCGAGGTCTGGGAGCTCGTACAGGACCTGGAGGTCCTCTACGACCTGATGACGCAGCTCGGCGAGGCCGACGCCCGGCGGTACGAGATCCTGCGCGCGATCGACGCCGCCCTCGACGCGGTGGACCTCGGCGACGTCCCCGCAACGGCCGCCGCCGCCCGCACCCGCCTGACCGCGGTGCTCGCCGCCCCCGCCCACGCCTCCGCGCACCGGATCAGCGCCGTCGGGCACGCCCACATCGACTCCGCCTGGCTGTGGCCGCTGCGCGAGACGGTCCGCAAGGTCTCCCGGACCACGTCCAACATGGTCGGCCTGATGGACACGCATCCCGAATTCGTCTTCGCCATGTCGCAGGCGCAGCAGCTGGACTGGATCAAGACCCACCGGCCCGAGCTCTTCGAGCGGATCAAGAAGAAGATCGCGGACGGGCAGTTCGTGCCGGTCGGCGGCATGTGGGTGGAGTCCGACACCAACATGGTCGGCGGCGAGGCGATGGTCCGTCAGTTCCTGTACGGGAAGAAGTTCTTCCTGGACGAGTTCGGCATCGAGACCCACAACGTCTGGCTGCCCGACTCCTTCGGATACACCGCCGCGATGCCGCAGATCGTCAAGCTGTCCGGCTCGAAGTGGTTCCTGACGCAGAAGATCTGCTGGTCCCAGGTGAACGCGTTCCCGCACCACACCTTCTGGTGGGAGGGCATCGACGGCACCCGCGTCTTCACCCACTTCCCGCCCGTCGACACCTACAATAGCGACCTCGGCGGCGCACAGTTGGCGCACGCGGCGGGCAACTACCGTGAAAAGGGCCGGGGTTCGCGCTCGCTGGTCCCCTTCGGCTGGGGCGACGGCGGTGGCGGTCCCACCCGGGAGCACCTGGCCCGGGCCAGGCGGCAGCGGGACCTCGAAGGCTCCCCGCGCGTGGAGATCGAGCGGCCCGACGCGTTCTTCGAGAAGGCGCACGCCGAGTACGCGGACGCACCCGTCTGGGCCGGCGAGCTGTACCTGGAGCTGCACCGCGGCACGTACACCTCGCAGGCCAAGACCAAGCAGGGCAACCGGCACAGCGAATCACTGCTGCGCGAGGCCGAGTTGTGGGCGTCGACCGCCGCGGTCCGGGTTCCGGGGTACGGGTATCCGTACGAGGACCTGGAGCGGATCTGGAAGACCGTGCTGCTCCACCAGTTCCACGACATCCTCCCCGGCTCGTCCATCGCCTGGGTGCACCGCGAGGCGCGCGCGACGTACGCGCGGGTACGGGAGGAGCTGCGCGGGATCACGCTGGCCGCGCAGCTGGCCCTGGCCGGGGAGGGCGCCGCCGAGCTGGTCTTCAACTGCGCCCCGCACGCCCGGCGCGGCATCCCGGCCGGCGGCGCGGGCCTGCCGGAGGCGGCGGCCGGGGATCAGCCGGTCACCGTGGAGGAGCGGCACGGCGGCGGGCACGTCCTGGCCAACGGGCGGCTGCTGGTGGAGATCGACGGCCGCGGGCTGGTCGTGTCGGCGTACGACCTGGAGGCGCGCCGGGAGGCGGTGGCCCCGGGGCGGGCCGCGAACCTGCTCCAGATCCACCCCGACTTCCCGAACATGTGGGACGCGTGGGACATCGACGCGTTCTACCGCAACAGCGTGACCGACCTGGTGGAGCTGGACGCGCTGGAGGTGGCGGAGGCCGGCCCGGACGCGGTGACGGTCCGGGTCTCCCGCCGCTTCGGCCGCTCGGCGGCGGTCCAGTCGATCACGCTGCGGGCGGGGGCGAAGACGGTGGACCTGGTCACGGAGGTGGACTGGCACGAGACGGAGAAGCTCCTGAAGGCCGCCTTCCCCCTGGACGTGAAGGCCGAACGGTCCGCCTCGGAGACCCAGTTCGGGCACGTGTACCGGGCCACCCACACCAACACCTCCTGGGAGGCCGCCAAGTTCGAGATCTGCGCGCACCGGTGGATCCACGTGGAGGAGCCGGGGTGGGGGACGGCGATCCTCAACGACTCCACGTACGGTCATGACGTGACCCGCGACGTGCGCCCCGACGGGGGGCAGACCACGACGGTCCGCCTCTCCCTCCTGCGGGCCCCGCGCTATCCGGACCCGGAGACCGACCAGGGTGCCCACACCCTGCGGTTCTCGCTGGCGCCGGGCGCGGAGATCGCGGACGCGGTCCGCGAGGGCCACGCGCTGAACCTGCCGGAGCGGGTGGTCCACGGGGCGGCCCCGGTCGCCCCGCTGCTCGCGCTGGACAACGACGCGGTGGTGGTCGAGGCGGTCAAACTGGCCGAGGACCGCAGCGGTGACGTGATCGTCCGCCTCTACGAATCCCGCGGCGGCCGCGCGACGGCTTCCCTGGAGGCGGATTTCCGCGTCGCGGAGGCGACGGAGACCGACCTCCTGGAGCGCCCCCTGCCGGGCCCGGCGGTATCCGCCCCGGCGGCGGACGGTGCGGTGGCCCTCACCCTGCGCCCCTTCCAGATCGTCACGGTCCGCCTGCGCCGGGCCTGACCGGCCGCGGCGGCGGAATCCGGCCTGCGCGGGCCCGGCTTCCGCCGCCCGGCCCTGCGCGGGCGGGGCGGCGTGGACGGGGTCGTGACGGTGACGTAGGGTCCTGGCTGCCCGCCCGCGTCGGCGGGCTTCTTCATGCCACCGTGCGCCCGTGGGGGGTCCCTCGTCATGTCCTTCGGCACCAGATCGCTGCCTCCGCTCGGCGCGCCCCCGGCGCGCTCGCTGCTCCGCTCGCCCCGGGCGCTGGCCTTGGCCCTGACCGTGCTGCTGGGGGTGTGCGCGGCCACCCGGCTGCTCCTGCTGGCCGCCGACGCCGACGGGTACCTGGCCCTCGACGGCGCCCGGGACGCGGATCCGTCGGGGCGGCTGTTCGCGGTGGCCACCAGCCTGTCGCTGCTGGCGATGCTCCCCACGGCCGTGGTGTTCGTCGTCTGGTTCCACCGGGTCCGGGTGAACGCGGGAGTCTTCGCCCCCGAGCTGTTCCGCCGGGGCCCGGGCTGGGCGATCGGGATCTGGTTCATCCCCTTCGTGGGCTGCACCTTCCTCGCGTACGGGATCGCCACCAGCGTGTGGGCGGCCAGTGCGCGGAAGTCCCCTCGCGCCGCCGCGCCCGTTTCCGCGGCTCCCGTCACCGCCTGGTCCGTCTCCTTCGGCGCGGCGATGCTCGCCTCGCTGGTCTCCAGCAGGATGGGCGCCGCCGCCGAGGCGCAGGCCGGGCTGCGCGCCGCCGCGCTCGTCGCCATGGCGTCCGACCTGCTCTTCGTCGTGGCGGCCGGCTTCGCCGTCGTCTTCGTACGGAAGGTCTCGGCCATGCAGGCGCGGGCGTGAACTCCGCCACTTGGTTATGCACCTAGTTGCACAATCGGGCCCTCCTCGCCTAGAACAGGTTCATCACCCCCGCGCGAGGAGGCGCCCCTCATGAGTTCCCAGAGCCGGTACCCGCACCTGCTGAGCCCCCTGGACCTCGGCTTCACCACGCTGCCGAACCGCGTGATCATGGGGTCGATGCACACCGGCCTCGAAGAGCACCAGGGCGGTTTCGAGCGGCTCGCCGCCTTCTACGCCGAGCGCGCCCGCGGCGGCGCCGGCCTGATCGTCACCGGCGGCATCGCCCCGAACGACGCCGGCCGCCCCTTCGAGGGGGGATCCCGCCTCACCACCGAGGACGAGGCCGCCGAGCACCGGGTGATCACCGAGGCCGTGCACGCCGAGGGCGGGAAGATCGCGATGCAGATCCTCCACTTCGGCCGCTACGCCTACCACAAGGACCTGGTCGCCCCCACCGCCCTCCAGGCCCCCATCAGCCCCTTCGTCCCGAACGAGCTCAGCGACATCGAGGTCGAGCGCACCGTCGAGGACTTCGTCCGCGCCGCCCGCCTCGCCAAGCTCGCCGGCTACGACGGCGTCGAGATCATGGGCTCCGAGGGCTACCTGATCAACGAGTTCATCGCCGCCGCGACCAACAAGCGCACCGACCGCTGGGGCGGCGCGTACGAGAACCGCATGCGCTTCCCGCTGGAGATCGTCCGGCGCACCCGCGCGGCCGTCGGCGAGGACTTCATCCTCATCTACCGGCTCTCCATGCTCGACCTGATCCCCGGCGGCTCCACCCTCGACGAGGTCGTCCGCCTCGCCAAGGAGATCGAGGCGGCCGGCGCCACCATCATCAACACCGGCATCGGCTGGCACGAGGCCCGCATCCCCACCATCGCCACCTCCGTCCCGCGCGGCGCCTACACCTGGGTCACCAAGCGGCTGATGGGCGCGGTCTCCGTCCCGCTCGTCACCAGCAACCGCATCAACACCCCGGAGATCGCCGAGGAGCTGCTCGCCGACGGCCGCGCCGACCTGGTCTCGCTGGCCCGCCCCTTCCTCGCCGACGCCGACTTCGTCGCCAAGGCGGCGGCCGGCCGCTCCGAGACCATCAACACCTGCATCGGCTGCAACCAGGCCTGCCTCGACCACACCTTCAGCGGCAAGATCACCAGCTGCCTGGTCAACCCGCGCGCCTGCCACGAGACCGAACTGGTCCTCTCGCCCACGCAGCTGAAGAAGCGCGTCGCCGTCGTCGGCGCCGGCCCGGCCGGCCTCGCCTGCGCCGTCTCCGCCGCCGAACGCGGTCACGCCGTCACCCTCTTCGAGGCCTCCGGCCACATCGGCGGACAGCTCGACATCGCCCGCCGCATCCCGGGCAAGGAGGAGTTCGAGGAGACCATCCGCTACTTCGGCACCCAGCTGGAGGCCAGTGGCGTCGAGGTCCGCCTGAACACCCGCGCCGACGTCGAGGCCCTGGCCGGCTACGACGAGGTCGTCGTCGCCACCGGCGTCACCCCCCGCACCCCCGACATCGAGGGCGTGGAGCGCGCCAACGTCGTCAGCTACCTCGACGTGCTGCGCGACGGCGCCCCCGTCGGCGAGCGCGTGGCCGTCGTCGGCGCCGGCGGCATCGGCTTCGACGTCGCCGAGTTCCTGACCGACAGCGGCGAGGGCGCCTCCCAGGACCCCGAGACGTACTTCCGCCACTGGGGCGTCGACACCACGTACGCCGGCCCCGGCGGGCTCACCGCCCCCGAGCGGCCCGCGCCCCCGCGCCAGGTCCACCTCCTCCAGCGCAAGACCACCAAGGTCGGCAAGGGCCTCGGCACCACCACCGGCTGGATCCACCGCGCGGAGCTCAAGCACCGCGGTGTCGTCTCCGTCGCGGGCGCCACGTACGACCGGATCGACGACGAGGGCCTGCACATCACCGTCGAGGGCGAGCAGCGGCTCGTCCCCGCCGACACGGTGGTGCTCTGCACCGGCCAGGAGCCGCGCCGCGACCTGTACGAGGCCCTGCTCGCGGCCGGCGGCCGGCCGCACCTCATCGGTGGCGCGGATGTGGCCGCCGAGCTGGACGCCAAGCGGGCGATCCGCCAGGGTACGGAACTGGCAGCGACCCTCTGACCCGGTTCGGGAGCCATGATGTTCACGTTCGACAGCAGCGACGGCACCACCGTGACCGTGCACACGTGGCTCCCCGCACCGGCCGGCCCCGATCCGCGGGCGATCGTCCTGATCGCCCACGGCATGGGTGAACACGCCCAGCGGTACGCCCCGTTGGCCGGGGAGCTGGCCGCGCGCGGCTACGCCGTCTACGCGCCCGACCACCGGGGCCACGGCCTGACGATGAACGCCGGGCCCGGCGTGCTCGGCGAGAACGGCTGGCAGCTTCTGGTCGACGACCTCGCCGCGCTCTCGGAGACGGTCCGCGGACTGCACCCCGGCATCCCGCTGGTGCTGCTCGGCCACAGCCTCGGCTCCTTCGCCGCGCAGCACTACCTGCTCGACTGGCCGGAGCACGCCGACGCCGTCGCGCTGTACGGCACCACCGCCGTGGACCGGATGTTCCTGCGGGTCGCGGAGGCCGGTGCGGACCCGCTCGTCGCCTTCAACGCGCCGTTCGAGCCCGCCCGTACGCCCGCGGACTGGCTCAGCCGGGACGAGGCCCAGGTCGACGCCTATCTCGCCGACCCGCTCTGCGGCTTCGCGATCGACGACCGGGCCATGGGGGAGCTGTACGAGGCCGCCTCGACCCGGTTCCACGACCCGGCGGGCGCGCCGCCCGCCGTTCCGCTCTATGTCGCCGTCGGCTCGGCGGACCCGCTCAACTACGGGCTGGAGCTCAGCGATCTGGTCGTCGAGCGCTACCGCGCGGCCGGCCACCCGGACGTCGAGTACCGCACGTACGAGGACGCCCGCCACGAGCTGTTCAACGAGACGGACCGGGGCGAAGTCGTCGCCGACCTGCTGGCGTGGCTGGACCGCGTACTGCGCTGAAAGGTGTTGTGGCGGCCCGGGGCGGGCCGCCACAATCTCCGGGTGACCTTGACGCCCGCAGACGCAGACAAGATCCTCGCCGACAACTTCGCCCCCTGGGTGCTCGCCCTCGGGCTGACCGTCCAGGAGACGGGCGAGCGGCACGCCGTACTACGGCTGCCCTGGTCGCAGGCTCTGGCCCGGGACGGCGGCGGCCTGTCCGGGCAGGCCCTGATGGCGGCCGCAGACACCGCCACCGTCATCGCGATCTCCGCGGCGCGCGGCGCGTACGGGCCGATGACCACGGTCCAGCAGTCGACCAGCTTCCAGCGGCCGGTGGTCGGCGCGGACGTGCTGATCGGGGTCCGGGTGACCAAGCTCGGCAAGCGCATGGCCTTCGCCGACATCACGATGACCCCCGAGGGCGCCGAGGAGCCGTCCGCGACGGCGTCGACGGTCTACGCCCTGCTGGGCTGAGCCGGGTGCCGGGCCCCGTCCACCACCCCTCGCTCTGGCGGAACCGCGACTTCAACGTCTTCTGGCTCGGCCAGGCGCTGTCCGTCCTCGGCGGGTCGATCTCGCTGCTCGCGCTGCCCCTGCTGGTCCTCGACGCCACCGGATCCGTGGTCCAGATGGGCCTGATCACGGTCATCTCGGGGGTCGGCGCCATCGCGACCGGGCTGTTCGCCGGGTACGTGGTGGACCGGACGGACCGGCGCCGCCTGATGATCGCCTGCGATCTCGTACGGGCGCTGCTGCTGGGCGCGGTCCCGTTCATCTGGCTGGCCGGGCCGCGGATCTGGGTGCTGTACGTACTGACGGCACTGGTCACCGTCTTGAAGACGCTGTTCGACGTGGCGTACGTGACGGCGGTGCCGAACCTGGTCCGTGCCGAGGACCTGACCGCCGCCAACGGGCGGCTGACGGCGGCCTTCGCCTTCGGGACCCTGTGCGGGCCGGCGGCGGCGGGGTTCATCGCCGCCGGGGTCGGCCCGGACTGGGCCCTGGGGGTGGACGGGGCGACCTTCCTGGTCTCGGCCGTGAGCCTGCGGTGGGTGACCTTCGGGCGGGAGGGCGCCGCCGCGCCGGGGGTCTCGGAGCAGGGGGTCTCGAAGCCGGGTACCCCTGAAGCGGGGAAGCTGCGCGAGGTGTTCCTCGAGATGTTCGCCGACGGGGTCCGCTTCCTGTGGGCCCACCCCGTGCTGCGCGCGCTGACCGTACTGCTCACGCTGCTGACCTTCGTCACCATGGGCGCCACCGACCTGCTGGTCTTCCGGATCCGACACGATCTCGGGCTGGGCGCGGCCACCGTCGGCTACGTCATCGCCGTGAGCGGGGTCGGTGTCGTCGGCGCGGCCTTCGCCGCCGCGCCGCTGCGCCGGACCTTCGGGTTCGGCGCCTGCTGGCTGGGCTCGACCGCCCTGATCGGCGTCTCGGTGGCGGGGACCGGTGTCAGCCGCAGCCTGCCGGTGATCGCCGTACTGGCCGCCCTGTTCATGTTCGGGCTGACCCTGGGCGCGGTCTGCTCGCTGACCCTGCGCCAGGAGGTGACACCCGATCCGTTGCTCGGGCGGGTCACCTCTGCCTTCTGGACCGTGCACAACGCCTCGGGTCCGGTGGGCGCGGCCGCCCTGACCGTGCTGGCCGCCCGGCACGGGGTCCCGGCGGTCAGCGTCGCCGCCGGGGTGTTCTGCCTGGCCATCGTCGGGGCGGGGCTGCTGACACCGCTGCGGGGGAGCCGGGTCGGCGGCGGCCCTGCGGGGGACGCGGCGCGGGGCGCGCTCAGCGGGTCGCGGCGGTCGTCACGCCGGTGAGGCGCTCCGCCTCGGACCGGAGACGGGCGTTCGCCGTACGGTCCAGGGCGCGGCGGGTGATGCGGGCCTGCGCCGTCGGGCCGACCAGGCCGACCAGGCCGAACCGGTCGCCCGGGCCGTAGTAGCCGCCCGCGGCCGCGTCCGGGCTGGTCGCGGCGCTGTCCGGGCTGCTGGCGCGCGCGGCGGGCGCGGCGGGCGCGGCGCGCGCATAGGGTGCGGGTCTGGGATCGTGGATCACGGGGGCGCGTACGGAGGAGCAGCCATGTCCGGACAGTTCGAGTCGACCGTCGAGATCGACCGGCCGGTCGGGGAGGTCTTCGCCTATCTGGCCGACGGCCGCAACGACCCGCAGTTCAGCCCGCGGGTCCAGGAGATCAGCAAGACCCCCGACGGTCCGACCGGTGTGGGCACGGTCTTCCGCAGCACGGTGAAGGACGCCGGGATGAAGACCGGCCGCGAGTTCCGCATCACCGGCTTCGAGCCGCAGCGGCTGATCCGCTGGTCGGAGCAGAGCAAGAACCTGGTCACGGCCGAGGGTGGGTACGACTTCGAAGCCCTTCCCGGCGACCGCACCCGGGTCCGCATCTTCAACACCCTCGAAGGACACGGACTGGGCAAGCTGCTGGTGGGCTTGGCGCTGGGCGCGGCCCGCAAGGACGCGCCCGACTTCGGCCGCCGGATCAAGGCCGCCGTGGAGGCGTCCTGACCGGCGGCCGAAGCCCCTGGGGTCAGAACCTCCCGTCGGCCAGGACCGGGAAGCGCTGCGGCGACTGCGGGGCGATCTCGGAGCGGCGCTCCTGCGCGGCCGGGGTCGCCTGGCACGTCACGTCCTGGGCGGGCAGCTTGCCCGTCGCCAGGTAGGAGTTGACCGTGGCGTTGGCGCAGGAGTTCGGGTCGGCGAGGTACACGCCGTGGCCCTCACCGCCCATCGCGAGCACCATCCGCGAGCCCTTGAGCGCCTTGTGCAGGCCCTGGCCGCTGACCAGCGGGGTCTGGGAGTCCCACTCGTTCTGCACGGTCAGCACGTCGGTCTTCGTCTTCATCGCCGTCGCCGGCTCGATCGGCCGCTGCCAGTACGCGCACGGCTTGATGTTGGAGGCGTAGTCCCCGTAGAGCGGGTACCTGGCCTTGTCCTTCGCGGCCTCCCGCTCGTACTGCTCCGGGTAGCGGGGCCATTCCGTGTCCCCGCACACCACGGACCAGAAGACGGCCGTACCGTTGTCCGACGCCGGCTCGGCGGTCGGCTTCAGCAGCCGGCGCTGGGCCTCGGTCAGCCGGAGCGGCTTGCCGTCGGCCGCGTCCTTCAGCGCCTTGACCAGGGGGGCCGCCTGCGAGGGGTAGAAGAAGAGGGCCCGCGCGGTGCGGATGCCATCGCCCGTGAGCTTCGTGCCCTCGAACTCGATCGGCTCCTGGTCCGCCCGGGCCACGAGGTCCCAGAAGGTCTTCGAGACCGCGTCCGGGGTGTCGCCGAGCCCGTAGTCGGCCGAGCGCTCGGCCGTCCACTGCGTCCACCGCTTGAAGGCGGGCTCCGCCTCCGTCGCCCACACCTGGATCATGCCCCGCCAGATGCGCTCCGGGTCCACGCCGCTGTCCAGCACGAATCGGTCGCTGCGGTTCGGGAACATCTGCGTGTACACCGCGCCCAGGTACGTCCCGTACGAGTAGCCGACGTAACTGATCTTCTTCTCGCCCAGCGCGGCGCGGATCGCGTCCATGTCGCGCGCGGTGTTGCGCGTGGTGACGAACGGCAGGATCGAGCCGGACTTCTCGCGGCACTTCTCCGCGACCGTACGCGCCCAGGCCACGTCCGCCGGGTACGTCTCCTCCTTGTACGGCCGGTCGAAATTCTGCTCGGCGTCGGTCAGCCCGCAGGTGATGGGCGTGGACGCGCCGACTCCGCGCGGATCGAAGCCGATCAGGTCGTACTGGTCGCGCACGTCCTTCGGCATCAACTCGTTCATCATCAGCGGCAGATCGAGCCCGGTGCCGCCCGGCCCGCCCGGGTTGAGCAGCATGGCACCGTGCCGCTTGGCCGGGTTCTCGCTCTTGATCCGCGATATCGCGAGGTCGATCGTGCGGCCCTGCGGGCGCCGGTAGTCGAGCGGTACCTTGATCGTCGCGCACTCGTACGAGGCGGGCTGATCGGTGCTGCAACGCAGCCACGACGGCTTCTGCGGGGTGTACTCCGCGGCCGGGGCGGCGGAGGCCTGCGTCGCGGAGAGCAGCGGGACGGTGGTCGCGATGAGACCGGCGGCGGCGAGCATGGGTGCGAGGCGTTTCATGTTCACGAAGAGCCGTTTCCTTCCGTGAATGCGATGGCCTCACCACCCTGTTGTACGAAGGCCCCCGGGCGAATCATCCCGGAGGGCCGGTCCGTATGAGTCTCACGAACGAGCTCAAAACCGGACAACTGGCCGACACGCCAAAGGAATTGATGGCACGGCCGAGACGCGGCCGGAAGGTTCAGGCGCCGCCGCTGATGCGCTCGATGGCCACCATCGCCGCGTCGTCGCCGAGGCTGCCGCCCGGGGAGTGCGCCAGCAGGTCCGCGCAGAGGTGGCGCAGGAGCGCGTCCGGGCCGTCCCCCGGCCAGTCGGCGGCGCGCTCCGGCAGCGGGTAGAAGTCACCCTTGGCGTCGCGGGCCTCGATGACGCCGTCCGTGTAGAGCAGGATCACGTCGCCCGGCTCGAAGGAGAAGGACTGCGGGGCGAAGCCGGAGTCCACGTACTGCGTCAGGCCCAGCGGCGGCGCCGGGTGGTCCACCTCAAGGGGGATGACCCGTCCTCCGCGCAGCAGCAGCGGCGGCGGGTGCCCGCAGCTGATCAGCCGTACGGTCATCTCCCGATCGGGGATGTCCAGTACCGCCGCCGTGGTGAACGCCTCGCCGGGCTCGCCGGCCGGCTCGCCCGTACCGTCCGGGTCCGCGGCCACGGCGGCCTCCAGGTGGGCGACCAGCCTCGGCAGGTCCGCCTCCTGGTGGGCGGCGGCCCGGAACGCGCCGAGCACCAGGGCGGCGTCCCCGACCGCCTCCAGGCCCTTGCCGCGGACGTCGCCGATGATCAGCCGGGTGCCGTTCGGGGTGCGGGTGGCGGCGTACAGGTCCCCGCCGATCTGGGCCTCGGCCTCCGCGGCCAGGTAGACGGAGGCCAGGCGCAGCGGGCCCATCCGGTCGCGCAGCGGCCGCAGGACCACCTCCTGGGCGGCCTCGGCGACCGAGCGCAGCTGCGTCAGCTGCTTCTCGTGAACCTCGCGCAGGTGTGCGAATACGGTGACGAAGATCGAGATCAGGACCAGCGCAATGATCTGGAAGGTGTGGTTCAGGTCGGTGGCGGTGGTCCGCACCACGGCGACCGTCACCTGGGCCGCGACGGCCACTGCGCCGACGAACCCCGTCATCCACGGACCGGCGAAGGAGGCGGTGACGGCCGGGGCCGCGACCAGGAACGGCCCCAGGTGGACATCGGGCGGGGCCAGGACGTCGACCACCGTGACGGCCGCGATCAGCGCGAAGGGAACCGCCAGCAGGGGCAGGCGCGGTTCACCGACGTGGCGCTGGCTCGGATGCGGCGGCCGATGGTCCATGACTCCTGAATACACCGCGCGTATTGTTCCCGCGCACCGGCCGCGCACCGCCCGCGCTCCGTCGTACGGCCGTATCGGGGGGCCGCTGCGCTGCCGGTCCGGGGGAGTGGAGAGAGGATGGGAGCACCCCGGGCGCGGACCCGGGGCGTGGAGACCGAGCGGGCCGATGCACCGCCCTGCGGCAGTGGACGGGAAGGAGCGGCCGGCATGAGTACGGCGGACGCCTTCCCGGCCGACCCGGAACCGGCGCGCCCGGGCCCCCCTGCCGAGGCGGCCGGCCCGGAACCCTCCGTCGACCCCGCCACCGGGCCCGGCCTCCTGGACGTCCTCGGCGTCGCGGCGGTGGTCCTCGACGCGGAGGGCCGGATCGCGCTGTGGAGCCCGCAGGCCGAGGAGCTGTTCGGCTACACCGCCGGCGAGGCGCTCGGCCTGCTCGCGGCGCAGCTGCTCGTCGACGAACAGAACCTGGCGATGGTCCTCTCCCTCTTCGAGGAGGTGATGGCCGGCCAAGGCGCGTGGGCCGGGGCGTTCCCCGTACGGCACAAGGACGGCAGCACCCGCATGGCGGAATTCCGCAACATGCGGCTGGAGGACGCCGACGGGCGGCTCTACGCCCTCGGCATCGCCTCCGACCAGGTCACCGTGCGCCGCGTGGAACGCGACCTGGCCCTGTCGATGCGCCTGGTCGCGCAGTCCCCGATCGGCCTGGCCGTCCTGGACACCGAGCTGCGCTACGTCCTCGTCAACCCGGCCCTGGAACGGATCAACGGGTTGCCCGCCGCCGGACACATGGGCCGCCGCCTCCACGAGGTCCTGCCGCATCTGGACGCCGAGTCCATCGAGGAGGCCATGCGCGAGGTCCTGTCCACCGGCCGGCCGCAGCTGAACCGGTTCACCACCGGCCGTACGCCCGCGGACCCCGATCAGGACCACGCCTGGTCGCTCTCCCTCTACCGGCTGGAGGACCCGGCCGGGCGGCCGCTCGGCGTCGCCGCCTCCGTCGTCGACGTCACCGAGCAGCACAAGACCTCGATGGCCGTCGCCCTGGCCCGCCAGCGGCTCGCCCTGATCGCCGACGCCTCGGTACGCATCGGCACCACCCTCGACCTCTGGGTCACCGCGCGCGAGCTCGGCGACATCGCCGTGCCGCAGCTCGCCGACCTCGCCACGGTCGACGTCCTCGACGCCGTCCTGACGGGGGACCACCCGCCCGGGGCCCCGACGGACGAGACCGTGCAGTTCCGCGCCCTCGCCGTCAAGGCGGCCCGCCCGACCCCCGCCACCCTCGCGGCCGACCCGGTCGGCACGATCGCCCGGTACGACACCACCCGCGTGGTCACCCAGTGCGTACGGGCCGCCCGCCCCGTGCTCGTGGCGGAGGTCACGGCGACCGAGCTGCCCAGCGTCGCCCGCGACGCCGAGGCCGCCACCCTCCTCGCCGCGGCCGGGCTCCACTCGTACCTGGCGGTGCCGCTGATCGCCCGCGGCGAGGTCATCGGCGCCCTCGGCCTCCAACGCACCGACAACCCGCTGCCGTTCGACCACGACGACGTCCTGCTGGCCAGCGAGCTCGCGGCGCGCGCCGCCGTCTGCATCGACAACGCCCGCTGGTACCAGCAGCAGCGCCGCGCCGCCCTCGCCCTCCAGCGCCACCTGCTGCCCCACCACCCCACCCCCACCCCGGGTCTGGAGATCGCCTACCGCTACCAGCCCGCCGCGGCGGCCGGCGAGGTCGGCGGGGACTGGTTCGACGTCATCCCGCTGCCCGACGACAAGACCGCCCTCGTGGTCGGCGACGTCATGGGCAGCGGCATCAACGCGGCCGCCACCATGGGTCAACTGCGCACCGCGGCCCGCACCCTGGCGGAACTCGACCTCGACCCCGCCACCGTCCTGACCCGGCTCGACCACACCGCCACCGGGCTCGGGCACACCATGGCCACCTGCGTGATCGCCGTGTACGACCCGCACCGCAACCGGTGCCGCATCGCGACCGCCGGCCACCTGCCGCCGGTACGGACGAGCCCCGGGCGGCCGCCCGAGCTCCTCGACCTGCCGACCGGCGCGCCCCTCGGGGTCGGCGGCGTGCCCTTCGAGGCCACCGCGCTGGACCTGGGCGTCGGCGACCAGCTCGTCCTCTACACCGACGGGCTCGTCGAAACCCGCGACCAGGACATCGACATCCGTCTCCAGGCGCTCACGGCCCTGCTCGACGACCCCGACCGTCCCCTTGAGGAGACCTGCGACCTGCTGCTGGCCGAACTGCGCCAGCCGGACGACCGCGACGACGTGGCCCTGCTCGTGGCCCGCACCCGACCCGTGCCCGAGGCGCCCCAGAGCTAGGCCGTGTCCTTCGGATCATGCCGGGCCCGGCGCTGGCGCTCGCGAACGGTACCAGCCTTTCAGGGCGTTGCCCGGATGTTTGTCCATTCGTGATGGTCCTTCCAAACAGGCACCACAACTGGCACTAGCGTCCCGTGGCACCCGGGGAGCGCGGGTGCATCGGACACGGGCAACTGCCGGAGCCCGAGCCGACGCAGCCCCTCCCGGCCCACGCAGCAAGGAGGCAAAGTGCTGTCTTTCCGTCGGTCGGCCGTCGGCAGCATGTCGGTGGCATCGAGACACGTGATGGCAACCGGCGTCGTGATCGGCGCCCTCGCCTTCACACTGATCGCGTTGCTGATCCCCGTGCAGAAGTTCGGCGGGGCGAACGCCTCGGCCGCCACCGCTCCGGCGGCCGACGACGACGGCGGCGGGATCCAGAGCACGGCCTTCGGGCCGCTCACCCCCCAGGACCGGGACTTCGTCCGCAAGGTGCGGCTCGCCGGCCTGTGGGAGCTGCCCGCAGGGCGGCAGGCCATGCAGCGCGGCACCCGGCCCGCCATCCGCACGGCCGGGATGCACCTCGTCGAAGGCCACACCGAACTGGACCGAAGGGTCCTGGAGGTGGGGCAGGCCCTCGGCATGGAGCTTCCCAGCCAGCCCAGCGCGCAGCAGCAGGGCTGGCTCGACCAGCTGGAGAAGGCCCAAGGCCCCCAGTACGAACAGCTGTTCACCCAGCTGCTGCGCAGGGCGCACGGCAAGGTGTTCCAGCTGGTGGCACAAATCCGCGCGCAGACCCGCAACTCCATGGTCCGGGCCCTGGCCACGGACGCCAACACCACCGTCCTGGACCACATCACGGTCCTAGAGGCCAGCGGCCTGGTCGACTTCGACGGCCTCGCGGACGCCCCGCCGGGCACCCCCGCCGCACCCGCGCCTGCCGCACCCGCCCCCGCCTCCTCCACCGTTCCCCGACCGACGAAGTGAAGTGATCGCATGAGCCAAAAGGGCCACAAACGCCGACTGCGGCCGAAGCACAAGATCCTTGCCGTGATGTCCGCCCTCGCGCTGGGCGGCGGCGGGGTCGTGATCGTCGAACAGGGCGCCTTCGCCGGGCAGGACTCCCGTGCGCCCGTGACCGCCACCATCGACTGCCCGGACGTCGGCGACAAGCTGGAGAACGTACCCGACCAGGCCCGCGGCGAGGTGGACAAGAACCTCGCGAAGCTCGACACCCAGGTCGCCGACGCCTACCAGCAGCTCTCCTCCGGCCGGGCCAAGGGCAAGGCCCTGCTGGGCGGGCTGAAGCAGCAGCGCGACAAGACCATCACCGACCTGTCCGGAGCGCTCGGGAAGGCGGGCCAGAAGCCCGACGGACTGCAGGGGCTCAGCGCGTGCGTGATGAAGGAGGCGGCGGCCGCCGACCCGGCGGACGAGCCGGCCCTCGCGAACGGCGCCGACGCCGCCGCCAAGCAGGGCGCACCCCAGCAACAGCAACAGCAGCAGCAACAGCAGCAGCAACAGCAACAGGCCAAGGGAGGCCCGGCCCGCAGCGACTTCGTCGCCATCAACACCGTGAAGCCCAACGTGAAGAAGCCCGCGGCCCGCGGCGGCGCCTCCACCGGATCCTTCGCCGTGCAGTGCGGGACCAACAAGGAGAACCACTTCAACCCGGACAACGTCATCGTCGCCCCCGGTGTGAGCAACGGCGCCCACCACATGCACGACTACGTCGGCAACAAGACCACCGACGCCTTCTCCACGAACAACAGCCTCGCCCAGTCCGGGACCACCTGCACCAACGGCGACCAGTCGACCTACTACTGGCCGGTGCTGCGCCTGCGCGACGGCAAGGCGGAGAAGGACGCCAAGGCGCCCGGCGGCGGCCAGGACGCGAACATCGGCACCATCCTGAAGCCGAAGCAGGTGACCATCGAGTTCAAGGGCAGCCCCGTCAGCAAGGTCGCGGCGATGCCCCGCTTCATGCGGATCATCACCGGCGACGCCAAGGCCCTGACCAACGGGAACGCCAACGCCAACGCGTCCTGGAGCTGCACCGGCTTCGAGAACCGCCAGCTGAAGGACAAGTACCCGGTGTGCCCCAAGGGCAGTGACGTCGTCCGGACGTTCAACTTCCAGAGCTGCTGGGACGGCAAGAACATCGACAGCGCCAACCACCGCACCCACGTGGCCTTCGCCGACGCCAACGGCAACTGCAAGAAGGGCTTCAAGGCGATCCCTCAGCTGGTGCAGCGGATCGTCTACAGCGTGCCGGCCGGCTCCCGGTTCGCCGTGGACAGCTTCCCCGAGCAGCTGCACAAGCCGGTGACCGACCACGGTGACTTCATCAACGTCATGTCGAACGGCCTGATGGCCGGTGCGGTGCGCTGCATCAACGACGGGCGCGCCTGCCGCTGAGAACCTCGGGGCGGCGCCGCCCTCCCACCTCCCCCGCGTCGCCCCGAGAGCGGTGCCGGTCCGAAGCCGACTTCGGGCCGGCACCGCATACGCGTATGTGCCACTGCCCGAAGGGGCCGCGTCCGGGCCCTGAGACCCACACGAGGAGTGCCATGTCCGGCTCTCGTCACACCACCCCTCCCGAACCCGAATCCAAACCCGAACCCGAATCCAAACCCGAACCCGAATCCAAACCCGAACCCGAACCCGACCCGGACCCCGATTCAGGTCCCGAGCCCCCCGACGGGGAGCTCATACTGCGGCTCAGGGCGGCCTACGCCGCCGGCGACGGCGATCCGGCCGCCTGCGAGCTCCTCTACCGGCGGCACCGTGCCGCCGTTTTTGCATGTGCGCGCCGCTGCTCCCGGTCCCCGCAGGATGCCGAGGACCTGGTCTCGGAGGCGTTCATCCGTACGCTCCAGGCCGTCCGCTCCGGAGCCGGGCCGCGGGAGGACTGGCGTCCGTACCTCCTGTCGGTGGTCCGCCGTACCGCCGTCGAGTGGCGGGCCTGCGCCGGCCGGACCGTCCTGACAGCTGACATCGAGGCCTGGTGCCGGCCCGGCCCCGACGGGGACGACCCGCAGCGCCGGCTGCTGGACGGCGAGGACCGCCGGCTCGTCGCCCGCTCCTTCCAGGCCCTGCCCGAACGCTGGAAGGCCGTCCTCTGGCACACCCTCGTCGAGGACGACTGCCCGCACCCCGTCCCGCTGCTGCTCGGCATCAGCCCGAGCGCGGTCACCTCGCTGGCCTTCCGGGCCCGCGAGGGGCTGCGCGAGGCGTACCTGCGGGCCCATCTGGACACGGCCGCCGACGACCGGTGCCGCCACTACGGCACCCTGCTCGGGGCGGTGATCCGGCGCCGCGGGACCACGCCCCGCGGCCGCGGTCTCGCCCGGCACCTGGCGGCCTGCCGGTCCTGCTCCCGTGCGTACGCCGAGCTGCTGGACCTCAATGCCGCGCTGCGGGCCGGGGCGGCGTCCGCCGTACTCGCGAGCCTGTAGGACGGTGGCACGAGGCGGCCCCGGTCCCCTCCGCTCCGCGGGGGCGGGGGAGGGGACCGGGGCCGAATCCGTATATGGGGGAGGGGGTTGGGGG
>NZ_LGDB01000221.1:0-52666 GCF_001279655.1 Streptomyces sp. WM6372
CCACCCCGACGCCGACCCCGCCACCGCCGTCCCCGACGCCGCCCCCGAAGCCGACTCCTCCGCCCGCGCCGCCGCTTCCTCCCGCGCCGAAGCCCACGCCGCCGCCACCGCGCGCTCCCCAGGCGAAGCCCCGGCCGAAGCCGCCCGCGCCGGCCCCGCCGAAGCCGGTGCCGCCGCCCCCGCTCCAAGCGAAGGCACCCGCACCCGTGGTGACGCCGCCGCCCCCGCCCCCGAAGAAGCCGGTGGCCAGGCCGGCCTACCGCACGGCGGCCGCCAAGCGGCCCGAGCACCACATCTCACCGGTGACCTTCACCTTGATGACCGCGGCTCCCGCGGTACTCGCGATCGTCGCGCTGCGGCCCCGCTAGACACGCCGCCCCGCACACCACCTTTTGTGACCGATTGGGAGTCATCTTGTCGGAATGGCTCGTTCTGACCCTCGCGATGGCGGCGGCCTGCGCCGTGGTGCTGTCCATCGCCTTCTTCAACCACCGGCGGATCGGCGACGACGACGATCCCAACGAGACCCCGGACGTCATCGAGTACATGACGATGATGATCGGGGTGATCTACGCGATCGTGCTGGGCCTGGCGATCGCCGGTGTCTGGGAGGGCCGCGGGGCCGCCCAGGAGTACGTGCGCCAGGAGGCTCAGGCCCTGCACGAGATCAGCGTCCGCTCCGAGGTCTACCCGGCCGACGTGCGCAAGAAGATCCGGTCCGACGTCGACGCGTACGTGACGTACGTGGTGGACACCGAGTGGAAGGAGATGGCCGACCACGGCGATCTCACCGACCGCAGCACCGAACTGCTGGAGCGCATCCGCCGCGACGTCACGGACTACGAACCGCAGACCGACCACGAGGGGCAGGCGTACCAGCCTCTGGTGGACCAGGTCGCCCTGGTGGACGACGCCCGCAGCGCCCGCGGCCAGAGCGCCGGGGCGACGATGCCGGGGGTGGTGTGGTTCGGGCTGATCGCCGGGGCACTGGTGACGGTGGGCCTGGTCTTCACCCTGCAGATCCGCCGCTCGTTCCGGGAACTGCTGCTGGCGGGGCTGTTCAGCGCGCTGATCGCCTTCCTGCTGTTCCTGATCTGGGACTTCGACGCGCCGTTCGGCCGGGGCATCGCGGCGACCGCCGAGCCCTTCCTCGCGCAGTTCCCGCACCTGCCGCTCGGCGGCTGAGGCACGGGGCCGGATCACGGGGCCGGATATCGCGGCCCGGGGACCCGGGACCAGGGACCGGGGACCGGGGGCACGCCAACGGACCGCAAACCGGGGGCGGGCCTCCCGTCCCCGGTTCGGCCTACCCCCGTGCCCCATTCGCCCGTTCCTGATCGCGGGTCACCGCGACCGGACCTAGCGTGTCGGACATCGAGGCGCACGACCCCCCACGTGCGGAAACCGTTCCGCGGCTGCTCCTCGGAGATCCGGAGACCAACCATGGGTGCGATACGCAGCAACGCCACCGCCCTGCTGAGCGCCGGCGCCACGGGCGCCGTACTCGCGCTCGGCGCCCTCGGCGCGCCCTCCGCGACCGCGGCCGAGGCCCAGCCCATCACCTCGTTCGGCTTCGCCATCACCCCGTCGACGGTCGCCCCCGGCGGCCAGACGGTGCTCTCCGTCACCGGCTGCAACGCCGCCTACGCCACCGTCTCCTCCGGGGTCTTCGACACCGTGAGCATCGCGCGCGGCCAGACCGCCCGGGTGACCGTGGACCGCGACGCCCGGCGCGGAGCCGTGTATTCCGTCACCTTCACCTGCAACGGCGAGAACGGTTCGGCGGACCTCACCATCACCGGCGGCACCACCAAGCCCACCACCAGCTCCACCTCCACGTCGACGGCCGCCTCCACGGCCACCCGGGGTGCCTCCCTCGGCGTCCGCGGCGGTCTGGGCGGCAGCGTGGCCGGGATGGATCCCCGGGAACTCGGCGCCGGCGCCGCGCTCTTCCTCGCGGCCGCCGGCGGTACGGCGTACGTACTGCGCCGCCGCGCCTCCACCCGCGGCCATTGACCGTCCGCGACGAGACGCCGCACACGCGCCCACCCCGGAGCACCGACCGCCGGTCGCCCCGAGTCCTGGCCAGGATTCGGGGCGACCGGCGGTTCCCGGGCTGCTGCGGGCTGCGCAGGGTCCGACCGGGGAGGCCCGGCCGTCAGGCCCTGCCGCGCAGCGGACGGCGCCGGCGCATCACGTGCACGCCCGCGCCCAAGGCGGCGGCGCCGACCAGGCCCGACCCGATGGCGGTCTCGGCGGTGGACGGGCCGAGCGAGCCGCCGATACCGCCCTGTGCGCCGTTGCCCCGGAGGATGGTGAACCGGTGCGTGGCGACCAGGCTGTTGTCGTGGCACTTGACCGACAGCGTGTGGTTGCCCGGCGAGGCGTGGTTGAAGATCCGGACGGTGGCGAACCCGATGGAGCCGGCCGACAGGTTCGTCTGGGGAAAGTTGCCGGCCGACCAGACCGTGCCGCCGTGGCGGCAGCCGGCCGCGCTGACCTGCATCGTCGAGCCCTGGTGCACGGAGTACGGGTTGACGGTGACATTGCTCGGGCCGTTGCCGTTGTTGCCCCCGTTGCCGCCGTTGCCGCCCTGACCCGACGGGGATCCGCCCAGTGGGTCCGACGGGTTCGCGGCGGCGAACGGGGTACTGAGCCCGACGGCGACGACGGCCGCCGCGGCCACGGTGAGGGCGCGGAGAACACGCATGGTGGAACCTCCAGCGGGAAGCGCCCCGGAGCGGTCGCCCGGGAAGATCGACGAGAACGCCTCCCACGACGAACCCTCGGGGCGGCTCGCAACCAGCGCATTTCCGGCTTTGGGCCGCAAGGTTGAGCGACACGCCGAGGGGCGCGCGGCTCGCCTGACGGATCCGCAGGTCACGACCCGTCAGGCATTTATGTGACGAATACCTGGATGGGCGCACCCCTTCCGGCCGCGCCGCCACCCGTTCGCCCTTCACCGATCGCCGTCTTGCGCACGCAGCCTTAGCGTGCGTGGGGAAGGGCGTACAGGGGTGGGACAAGAACGCGGGTCGGGACCCCCGCGTCGGGAAGGGAGAGCCATGACCGAGGACGAGAGCGAGCAGCCACCGAGAAGACGATCCCCCTGGGGCGTGCTCGCACTGGTCATGCTCAGCGGCCTCGCCATGATGCGCAACGGAGCGGACATCGGCGAAGGGCCGCCGCAGCCGACCGCCGCGGCGGCGGTCGGGGTGCCCGCCGAGCAGCTGCCGGCGCCTCCGCCGGTGCAGGGTGAGCAGCCGATGCAGCAGCGGGCCGAGCCGCGCCCGGAGGTGCAACCGCTGGAGCACTCGTCGGTCCAGCGCATCCGCATCCCCAACATCAAGGTGGACGCGCCGGTGATGACGGTCGGACTGGACGCGCAGGGCTGGATCGAGGCCCCGCCGCCACAGGACCCGAATCTGGCCGGCTGGTACCTCAACGGGATCTCGCCCGGCCAGCGCGGCTCGGCGGTGATCGTGGGCCATGTCGACAACGCGAGCGGACCGGCGGTCTTCTACGGCCTGGGTTCGCTGCGCAAGGGCAACCACATCGAGGTGGAGCGGTACGACGGGCGCACGGCGGTGTTCGAGGTGTACGGGGTGGAGGTCTTCTCGAAGGAGACGTTCCCCGGAGCCCGGGTCTACGGGGACAACGGGCACGCGGAGCTGCGGGTGATCACCTGTGGCGGCGGCTACTCCAAGGCCCGGGGCTACGACGGCAACGTCGTCGTCTTCGCCCGGATGGTGGAGGCCCGCTGAGCGGCGGGTCCGCCGCCGCACGGACGGCGCGGACCCGCACGCACCCCGCCCCGCACCCGCACGCACCCCGCCCCGCACCCGCTCCGCCCCGCCCCGCCCTACCCCGCCGAGAGGACCTTCCTCAGCGGGGCGGCAGCGCGGGCAGCGTCATCCGGTAACCACGGGCCAGGAGTTGGGGCAGGTACGTGCTGACCGCGCGCACGCTCTGCGAGCGGTCGCCGCCCGCGTCGTGGTTGAGCACGATCACGCCGGGCGCCGCGCCCTTGAGGACGTTCGAGACGATCGTGGTCGTGCCCGGCTCCGTCCAGTCCAGGGTGTCCACCGTCCAGGCGAGCGGCTCCATGCCCAGCTCGGCCCCGATCTCGAACGCCGCCCGGTTCCACGCCCCGTAGGGCGCCCGGAACCACTGCGGCGCCTCCCCCATCGCCTGCTGTACGACCTCGCTCGTCCGGGCGATCTCGGAGGCGAGGGCGGGCCGGCTCAGGGTGGGGATGAGCGGATGGGTCCAGGTGTGGTTGCCGATGACGTGGCCCTCGGCGGCCATCCGGCGCAGCAGGTCCCGGTTGTCGGTGGCCATCTCCCCGCAGACGAAGAACATGGCGCGGACCCCGTACCGGGCGAGGGTGTCCAGGATGGCGGGCGTGTAGCGCGGATCGGGCCCGTCGTCGAAGGTGAGGACCATGGCGCTCGCGGTGCTCGCGTCGGGCGGCAGTTCCAGGATGGGCCGGGTCCGCACCGCGGGCCGCGCGGCGGGCGGCCGCAGCGGGGTCTCGGCGGTCATGGGGCTCAGCCGGTAGGCCGACTGGCCGGGTGCCTGCGGCCGCAGGGCGCGGACCCCGCCCGGTCCGGCGGCTCCGCCGGGTCCGGGCTGACCGGCCGCCGGGCCGCCGGGAGCGGCGCCGAGGCCGGCGCCGGGTGCGCCGCCCGCCGTGTTCTGGCCGGGCGCGCCGGTCTCGCCGCCCGTGAGCAGTCCGGAGGCCGCGGCGACTCCGAGGAAGACGGCGGTACGCAGGAGCACGCGTCGCCCTACTGTCGGCTCGTCATTTTTCATTATTACTACGTATCAACGACATCCCCGCAGATGTCGAGAGGCGCGAACGCGCGGCCTCCCCCTCACCCGATCAGCCGCGCCGCACCAGCGGGAACGGCAGCGTCTCGCGGATCGTGAGGCCCGTGAGGAACATGACGAGCCGGTCGACGCCGATGCCCAAGCCGCCGGTCGGCGGCATCGCGTACTCCAGCGCGTCCAGGAAGTCGTTGTCGAGCTCCATCGCCTCCGGGTCGCCGCCCGCCGCGAGCAGCGACTGGGCGGTGAGCCTGCGCCGCTGCTCCACCGGGTCGGTCAGCTCCGAATAGGCGGTGCCCAGTTCGGTCCCGAAGGCGACGAGGTCCCAGCGCTCGGCGAGGCGCGGGTCCCCCCGGTGCTGCCGGGTCAACGGTGAGACGTCGGTGGGGAAGTCCTTGTAGAAGGTGGGCAGCTTGGTCTTCTCCTCCACCAGCCGCTCGTACATCTCCAGCACCACGTCGCCGCGGGTGTTCTCGGGCGTGTGCGGGACGGCTGCCCGGTCGCAGAGGCGCCGCAGCACGTGCTCCTCGGTGTCGGCGTCGACCTCCTCCCCGAGCGCCTCGCTGATCGCCCCGTACATCGTCTTGACCGGCCAGATCCCGGAGATGTCGTGAACGACGAGCTTGCCGTCCGGGCCCGCCTTGTGGGCGACCGGCGAGCCGAAGGCTGCGGTCGCGGCGCCCTGGATCAGCTCGCGCGTGAGGTCGAGCATCACGTCGTAGTCGGCGAAGGCCTGGTAGGCCTCCAGCATCGTGAACTCGGGATTGTGCTTGTAGGAGACGCCCTCGTTGCGGAAGGTGCGGCCCATCTCGAAGACCTTCTCCAGGCCGCCGACGCACAGCCGCTTCAGGTACAGCTCGGGCGCGATGCGCAGGTACAGGTCGAGGTCGTAGGCGTTGATGTGGGTCCGGAATGGCCGGGCGTTGGCCCCGCCGTGGATCTGCTGGAGCATCGGGGTCTCGACCTCCAGGTAGCCGCGGTCCAGCAGCCCCTGGCGCAGTGCCTGGACGGCCGTGGACCGGGCCCGTACGACGTCCCGCGCCTCGGGGCTCGCGACCAGGTCGAGGTAGCGGCGCCGCACGCGCGCCTCGGGGTCGGCGAGCCCCTTGCGCTTGTCCGGCAGCGGGCGCAGGCATTTGCCGGTGAGCTGCCAGGAGGAGACCACGAGGGAGGGCTCGCCGCTGCGGCTGGCGCCGATCTCGCCGCTCGCGACCACGTGGTCGCCGAAGTCGACCTGGGAGGTGAAGGAGTCCAGTACGCCGGCGCCGCTCTCGTCGCGGGTGAGCATCAGCTGTATGTCCCCGGACCAGTCGCGCAGCACGGCGAAGACCACGCCGCCGAGGTCGCGTACGAGCATCACCCGGCCGGCGAGCGTGGCCTGTTCTCCGGAGCGGGCGCCGGGCGCGTGCCCGGGGAGGATGCCCGGCGCGTGCCCGGGGAGGGCGGCCCTCAGCTCGGCCACGGTGTGGGTGCGCTGCCGGATCCCGACGGGGTACGGGTCGGTGCCGGCCGCCCGGATCCGCTCCATCTTGGCGTGGCGGACGCGCACCTGTTCGGGCAGCCGCTCGCCCCGCGACGCCGTTTCGGCCTCCCCGGCCACGAGGTCGAGGGCGAGGGAGTCGATGGACGGCAGCCCCTCGGTGCTGGCGGGCGCGGTGAGCCCCTTGGCGTGCCCGTTGCCCCACAGTTTGCGCAGGCTGGGTACGGAGACGAAGCCCTCCGCGATGCCGGAGGCGAGGCTGACCCGGGCGAGCGAGCCGGCGTCCTGGTAGCAGAGGAACCGCGGGTACCACTCGGGCCCGTACTTGACGTTCGAGCGGTAGAGGGCCTCCAGCTGCCACCAGCGGGAGAAGAACAGCAGCAGCTTGCGCCACAGCTTGAGCACCGGCCCGGCCCCGATCCGGCCGCCCTCCTCGAAGGCGGAGCGGAAGACGGCGAAGTTCAGGGAGATCCGGCGCACGCCCAGGCCGGGCGCCGCGGCGCACAGCTCGGCGACCATGAACTCCATGACCCCGTTGGGGGCGGTGCGGTCGCGTCGCATCAGGTCCAGGGAGATGCCGTCCTTGCCCCACGGCACGAAGGACAGCAGGGCGATCAGCTCACCCTGCGCGTCGAAGGCCTCGACGAGCAGGCAGTCCCCGTCGGCGGGGTCGCCGAGCCGGTCCAGGGCCATGGAGAACCCGCGCTCGGTCTCGGTGTCGCGCCAGGTGTCGGCGCGCTCGATGATCCGCTGCATCTCCTCCTCGCTGAGGGCGGAGTGGCGGCGGATGAGCGTGGTGGCCCCGGTGCGCTTGACGCGGTTGACGGCCTGGCGGGTCACGCGCATGTCGCGCCCGTCGAGGTCGAAGTGGGCGACGTGCAGGATCGCCTCGTCTCCGAGCTGGAGGGCGCTGAGCCCGGAGCGGGCGTACGCGGTGGCCCCCTCCTCGGAGGCGCCCATGACGGCGGGCTGCCAGCCGTGGCGGCGGGCGACGGTGAGCCAGGCGTCGACGGCGGCGCTCCAGGCGGCGGGGTCGCCGACCGGGTCGCCGCTGGCGAGGCAGACGCCGGCCTCGACGCGGTAGGTGACGCCCGCCCTGCCGTTGGGGGCGAACACGACGGCCTTGTCACGGCGGGTGGCGAAGTAGCCGAGGGAATCGCCCCGGCCGTAGGCGCCGAGCAGGGCCCGGATACGGGGCTCCTCGTCCCCGTGCAGGGCGGCGGTCAGCCGCTGGGAGCGGAACAGGGTCGAGGCGGCGTTCAGCAGGGCGAGGGCGCCGAAGAGGCCGAGGAAGAAGTAGAGCGGGCGGGGCGGGTGGCCGTCGAACTGGCGGGGCGAGACGAGACCGCCGAAGACCTGCCGGGCGGCCCAGTCCAGCCACTGCCCCTTGGGCAGGGTGCCGGGGAACAGCGCGACCAGCCCCCAGCCGACGAACACGGCGACGAGCAGGCCGAGGCCCAGGACGAAGAGGGCGCGCCAGAAGGCGCCGGGCCGGGAGGCCGCGTAGAACTCCTTGCGGGCGGCGATCAGGACCCCGATGGCGGCGACGGCGATGGCCATCGAGGGGCCGCCGATCCAGTAGTACTCGTCGGCGATGATCAGGACGTCGACCAGGATGAGCAGGGCCAGATAGGTGACGACGATCCACCAGGCGACCTTCTTGCGGGTGCCGAGGGCGGCGGCGAGCAGGAAGAGGAAGACGGCGTAGGCGAGGTTGGCGCTGACCGGCACCACGATCTCGTCGAGGAAGCGCACGATGTGCCGCAGCAGGTGCCGCAGCGTCGGGGAGAGCGCCAGTACGGCGCACAGGAGTCCGAGCGTTCCGAAGAACGCGGCGAACGCGTCGGGCACCCGGTTCAGGAAGCGGTTCCGGGTGCCACGGGTCTCCTCCACGGTGGCACTCATGATTCGCACTGTAGGGAGGCCCGCGCCGCGGCGCGCGGCGAAGCGCATAACCTCGGGAGGGTGACTGAGCACGTGAACACGGGATTCGAACGCGGTACGGACGGCCCGAAGGTGATCCTCGCCGGGGTGGACGGGTCGGAGTCCTCCCTGCGGGCGGCGGCGTACGCGGCGGGGCTGGCCCGGCGCCAGCACGCACTGCTGGCGCTGGTGTACGTCCAGCCGGTGATGCCCGCCGGGGCCTCGCTGGGAGCGCCGGTGGCCGACACCACCGGGGAGATCGCGGAGGGGCTGGTGGCCGAGATCCGGGACGCGGCGGAGCGGGTCAAGGGCGTCTACGAGGTGCGCTGGCAGTTCCACACCTTCCGCGGCGATCCGTACGCGGGCCTGGTGAGCGCGGCGGACGAGCTCAAGGCGGACGCGGTGGTGGTCGGCGCCTCGGAGCAGGCCGGGCACCGGATCGTCGGCTCGGTGGCGGTCCGCCTCGTCAAGGCGGGCCGCTGGCCGGTCACGGTGGTTCCGTGACCGGCGTTCCCTCACCGGCGTTCCCTGACCGGGGCTGCGGCTACTTCGCCATCGTCAGGCCGTCCTTGGCCGCGCCGCGGCTGAGGACGGCCTCGCTGACGGCGTCCTGCGCGCGCTCGTACTCGTCGTCGCCGGGGTCCCGGGCGAGGGCGGCGGGAAGGTTGACGACCTTCCCGGCGGACAGGTCCATCATCTGCGGGATGAACTCGGCCTTGGTGACCTGCCAGCGCTGTCCCGCTGCGGCCGGCGGGGCGAAGGTGAAGCGGCCGATGGAGCCGTAGTTGCCGCGCATGTCCCGCGCGCCGGAGTAGTTGAACATCTCACCGGCGACCTGGTCGCCCATGCCGTAGATGATCCACGTCCCGTTGACCTTCTCGTAGGCCTGCGGGATGTGCGCGTGCGTGCCCAGGATCATGTCGATGTCGGGGCGCCCGCCGCTCTGGGAGGCCGTCAGCTCCTTGCCGAGCGACAGTTGCCTCTCGTCCGGCTCGGTCTGCCATTCGGTGCCCCAGTGCAGGCTGACCAGGACGACGTCCGCACCCGCCTTCCGGGCGGCCCGCGCATCCGCGATGATCTTGTCCTTCTCCATCAGGTTGACGGCCCACGGCCGGCCCTCCGGCAGCGGGTAGCCGTTCGTGTCGTACGTGTAGGCGAGGTGCGCGACCTTGGCGGAGCCCGCCGTGTACATGGTGGGCGTGGCCGCCTCGGCCGCCGTACGGGCCGAACCGGCGTGCTTCAGCCCGGCCTCGTCGAACGTGTCGAGGGTGCGCCCCAGACCCTCGGCCCCGGCGTCCAGGGTGTGGTTCGAAGCGGTGGAGCAGCCGTCGTACCCGGCGTCCTTGAGCCCGCCGGCCACTTCCGGTGGGGACTGGAAGGCCGGGTAGCCGGTGAACGGGCCGCCGTCCTGCCCGTACACGGTCTCCATGTGGCACAGGGCCAGGTCGGCTGCCGAGACCACCGGCTTGACCAGGGAGAACATCGGCCTGAAGTCGTGGCCGTCGCCGTCCGCGTCCGCCGCCGCCCGCTTGATGACCGAATCGTGCGGCAGTACGTCGCCGGTCGCGACCAGGGTGAAGCCCTTCGCGGCGCCTTCGGCCGGGGCCGGGTTCGCCCCAGATCCGGCAGACGGCCCCGGGGCGCGGGAGGTGCCGAGGCGGGCCGGCGCGGAGTCCTTGCCGGAGGAACAGCCGGCGGCGGCCGCGGCCACCAGGACAGCCGACAGGAGCGCGAGGGCCTGCCGGGCGTGCTTGGTCATCTGAGCCAGCTCTCATTAGTAGGACTATCTGACCATCTGTAATCCATGGAGGTAGACGTCACCAGTCGGGCGGCGGATCCGAGGCGCCCCTGCGGCAGCCGCCCTCACCCGGGCGGCCGTTCGCCGCGCCGTTCGACCGTTCACCGCCGGGCGCGGCCGCCCACCGGATGACCTGGGCGCTTGGGCGCAACGGCGGGGCGGGACGGTTCCCGGGGCGCTCCGTGCAGGTGAGGGTGGGTGCGTCGGAGCCGAACGGACCCAGGAAGGAGCCCCTCGTGCCCCTCTCCCCCACCCTCCTGCGCACGGACCCCGAGGCGCTGGCCGAGCTCCAGCGCGACCACGGGCGGGCCCTGTTCGGCTTCCTGCTCGGGCTCACGGCCGGGGACTCCCAGCGCGCCGAGGACCTCGTACAGGAGACGCTGGTCCGTGCCTGGCAGCACCCCGAGGTGCTGGAGAGCGCTCACGACTCCATGCGGCCCTGGCTGTTCACGGTGGCGCGGCGGCTCGCGATCGACGCCCGGCGGGCGCGGCTGTCCCGCCCGCAGGAGGTGGACCCGGAGGGGCTGGAGCAGGCACCCGCGCCCGAGGACGCGGTGGCCGGCTCGGTCACGGCGATCGACGTCCGGCGGGCCGTGGGCTCGCTCGGGCCGGAGCACCGCGAGGTGCTGATGCAGGTGTACTTCCAGGACCGCTCGGTGGCCGAGGCGGCGGCGGAGCTCGGAATTCCGGCAGGAACGGTCAAGTCCCGTACGTACTACGCCCTGCGCGCATTGAAGAAGGGCCTCCAGGGATACGGGTACGGCCTCGGCGCCTGAACGAACCGAATGCACGCGGATCGGACACAAAACGCATCGAAATCGGCCTCAGAGCGTTCAAGTTGGGTAAACACGCCCCGTTCCGCGAGTCGCTCGGTGAAGGCTCATGGCTGACGACGGGAAGCTCGACGCGCGGGAGAAGGTGGAACGGTGCAGCCCGAGGGTACGAACGGCACCAGTGACGGCGGGCTCGCGGTGCCCATGGCATGGCTCTACGCGGAGTACATCGCCGACGAACTGCTGCGCACGGGCCGGCTGATCCCGGTCAGTACCCTGGAGTTCCGCGCCGGGCGGGACACGCTCGCGCTGACGATCTACCTCTCCGACGCGGCCGGCGAGCTCTCCGGGATCCGGGTGGTCTCCCAGCTCGACGAGTGGCTGTCGCTGACGGCGTACGGGCACCCCTGGCGCGACTGGGTGGACACCCGGTTCCTCGCCCTGGGCGAGGAGGCCAGGGAGCGCGGCCGCGGCGAGGACCCGGACCTGGAACTGGCCCGGGCGGCCTGGCGCTGGCTGGACCGCACCGAGCTGTTCGCCACCAACCTCGACCCGGGACGGCCCGGCCCCGCCGACACCCCGGCCGGACTGGACGAGAACGCGCGGGTGTGGACCCCCGCGTGGCAGCTCGGCCTGCCGCTGGGCCACTTGGCGATGCACCTGTTCTGAGGGCGCGCGTCGGGACGCGGACCCCGAGGACCGAGAACCGGGGACGCGGTCAGCCGGGCCGCCGGTACGGGCCCGGCACCTCGGCCGGGTCCATCACCAGGCCCGTGAAATCGGCCTCGTTGCGCTCGGCCCGGGTGACGTACCACCGGGCGATCAGCCACATCACCGGGTACGCCACCAGGCCGAGCGCCACCCAGACCAGTGGCCCCGACTCCGAGCGCGACAGCGTGAACAGCACCGGCAGCGTCCCGACGAGCAGCGCGAGCACGCCCAGCGCGCCGAGCCCGGCCCGGAGCTGGCTGCGCATCAGGGCCCGGACGTACGTGGCGCCCAGCGTCGTCTGCTCGGAGATCTCCGAGCGGGCCGGGGTGTGCGCGGGCGGGCGCCGGCGCGTGCCGCGCGGCACGCCCGTGACGATCTCGCGCCGGGGCGGCGAAGGCGAAGGCGGCTGCTGCTGCGGGTGCGCACGCGGCTGCTGCTGGTCGGCCATGGGGCCGGAGTCTACGCAGGCGGACGTCATTTGAGGAGACGGGAGAGCCTGCGGTCGGCGAGCGGCTTGCCGCCGGTCTGGCAGGTGGGGCAGTACTGGAGCGAGGAGTCGGCGAACGACACCGAGCGCACGGTGTCCCCGCACACCGGGCAGGGCTCCCCGTCCCGGCCGTGCACCCGCAGCCCGCTCTTCTTCTCGGCCTTGAGGTTGCCGGCGGCCACGCCGTGCGCGCGTTCGACGGCCTCGCTCAGGGTCCGCCGGACGGCCTCGTACAGGTGGGTGACCTGCTCCTCGTCGAAGGAGGCCGCCAGTTTGAAGGGCGAGACCTTCGCTGCGTGCAGGATCTCGTCGCTGTACGCGTTCCCGATCCCGGCGATCACGCTCTGGTCGCGCAGCACGCCCTTGATCTGCCGCCGCTCCCCCGCCAGGAGCGCGGCGAACGCGTCCCGGTCGAACCCGTCGGCGAGCGGGTCGGGGCCGAGGCGCGCGATGCCGGGCACCTCCCCTGGGTCGCGGACGACGTACACGGCGAGGCGCTTCTGCGTCCCGGCCTCGGTGAGGTCGAAGCCGCCGCCGCCCTCCAGGGCGACCCGGAGGGCGAGCGGTCCCTTGCCGGGGCGCGGCGGCCGCTCGGGCAGGGAGTCCTGCCAGCGGAGCCAGCCGGCCCGGGCCAGGTGGGTGACGAGGTGGAGCTCGCCGATCCGGATCGCCAGGAACTTCCCGTGGCGGGCGGTGGCCCCGGCCGGCTGCCCTTCGAGGGCGCTGAGCGGCGGTTCGTACGTCTTGAGCACGCTGACGGCGAGCGGGAGGACGTGCTCCACCACCCGCCCGGCGAGGTGTTCGTCGAGGAACTCCCGCAGGGCCTCGACCTCGGGCAGCTCGGGCATACCCCCACCTTCCCGCGGGGCCCCCGCCCCGGCTACCCGAACCGGGAGCTGCGCACCGGACCGGGCGAGCGGACGCGGTCGCGCGGGCCGCGCAGCCATCCGGCGGCCACGGCCGCGGTGAAGGTCCGCAGCGCCTCGTCCGGGTCGGCCGGGGTCTGCCCGTCGCCCTCGTCCGGGGCCGGGTCGGCGGTGACGATGTCGCGGGCGATCTCCTCGGCGGGCCGGGTGTCGGCGGGCCACTCCCCCTGCTCCGCCCACGGTGCGACGGTGTGCTGGGCCAGCAGGCCGCTGACGTCGGCGGTCACGGCCGGCGGGTCGGTCCAGCAGGTGGCGTGCTCGTACAGGACCTGGCCGTCGGTGCGCCCGTTCAGGGCGGACAGGAGGTCGGTGTCGTGGGCGTTCAGGTCGTACGCCACCACGAGGGTGTCCGTGCGCGCCGGGTCGTACGGTACGGCGGGCAGCCCGAGCAGCTCGGCGGCGGCCAGCCCCATGATCTGGCAGGGCCGGCCGGGCAGCAGGGACACGGTGCCCGGGCGGCGGCCGGCGGCGTCCAGGATCAGGGCGAGCCGGTCCAGGCCGCGCCGGCACAGCTCGGGCTGGTCGCCGAGGTAGGCGTAGCGGCCGGTCATGCCCGCGTCGAAGCCGTACGGGGAGAGGGTGGCCAGCAGGCCGCCGGTGAGGGCGAAGTGCCAGCCGCGCAGGTCCTGGCCGCCGAGCGCGCCGGCGGCCTCGGCGAGCGCGGCCCGCGACAGGATCCGCCGCTGCCGGTCCCGGGCGCCGAGCCACCGGGTGTCCTCCGGGTCCGGCAGGGCGGCGGCCGTCCGGCGGGCGGTGTCGAGGTCGCCCGCGAAGAGGGCGTTGTGGACGAGCAGGTACCGCTCGGGCCAGGGCGCCAGGGCCGCCCCCCGCCCCGCGAGCAGTGCGGCGGCCTCGCCGTGCCGGTGCTCGTCCTCCAGGGCGGAGACCAGTTCCTGCATCAGCCCCCGGGAGTCGGGCACCAGCGCGAGCGCCTCGCGCAGCGGTGCCACGCCGAGGAAGGCGATCCCGTGCTCCACGCAGCCGTAGCCGAGGTCGTAGAGCGCCTTGGGGTCGCGCGGCTTGCGGGCGGCGGCCTTCGCGGCCCGGGCGAGCTCGTCGAACCCGGCCGCTTCGGCCAGGCGCCTCGTCGCCTTCGCGAGGTCGGCGAGGGGGGCGGTCTCGGCGTGCGGCCGCAGGCTGCGCACGGCCCCGGGAAGGTCTCCGGCCTTGATCAGCCGGCGGACGTCGTCTGTCATCTGGGTCATCGCGATGATCGTCCGACACGGCCGCGATCGGCCGCAACGGAATTTGCGGCCGGCCGGGAGCCGGCGGCGCGGGTCAGGACATCACGAACTCGCACCAGACGCATTTGCCGCTGCCCCGGGGTTCCACTCCCCAGACGTCCGCCAGGCGGTCCACCAGCATCAGGCCGCGGCCCGAGACACCGGAGTCGCCCGCTTCGCGGCGGCGCGGGAGGGCGCTGGAGCGGTCCTCGACCTCGACGCGGAGGCGGCGTTCGGGGCCCGTCAGGACCCGGAGCGTCACGATGGCCGGGCCGTCCGTGTGCATCAGGGCGTTCACGATGAGCTCGTCCGCGACGAGTTCGATCTCGTCGGACCGTTCCCGCGCGCCCCACGCCCGCACCGCCGCGCCGATCATGTGGCGGGCCGCGACCAGGGCTTCCGGGTCTCCCGGGGCCACGTGCTGCTGGAGGCGGCCGCCGCCCTGCGGGACGTCCTCGACCTGGCGGCGCAGCAGGAGCAGCGCCATGTCGTCGTCGCCGCCGCGCTCGTCGATCACCCCGCACAGCCGGTCCGCGAGCCGCGCAAGGTCCGCCGGCCCGCTCCGGACCAGCGCGGTGAGCAGCTGGATCCCGTCGTCGAGGTCCGCGCCGGGGTGTTCCACGAGGCCGTCCGTGCACAGGACGAGCGTTTCCCCCGGGTCCAGTTCCACGGTGGTGACCGGGTACTCCAGGCGGCCGAACTCCGCCGACAGGCTCAGCGGCATCCCGCCCTCCACCGGCAGGCGCAGGCAGTCCCCGTCCCGGGTGCGCAGCAGCGGGTCGATGTGCCCGGCGCGGACCACTTGCAGGACGCCCGTCGAGAGGTCGGCCTCGACGTACGTGCAGGTCGCGAACCGGTCGGTGTCCAGCTCGTGCAGGAAGACGGAGGCCCGGGCCATGACCGTGCCCGGCGCGTGCCCTTCGGCGGCGTACGCGCGCAGCACGATCCGCAGCTGGCCCATGACCGCCGCCGCGTGCGTGTCGTGGCCCTGGACGTCGCCGATGACGGCCCCGACCCGGCCGCCGGGCAGCGGGATGACGTCGTACCAGTCGCCGCCGATGTCCTGGCCCATCCGGGCGGAGCGGTACCGTACGGCGATCTCCGCGCCCGGCACCGACGGGATCCGGCGCGGCAGCATCGCCTGCTGGAGGCCTTCCGCCAGGTCGTGCTCCTGCTCCAGCAGCATCGCCCGCTGGAGGCTCTGCGCGATGCTGCTGCCCAGGGCGATCAGCAGGTTCCGCTCGTCCTGGGTGAAGCCGTCCTTGTCCTGGTAGAGCAGTCCGATGGCGCCGATCGGGCGGGCCTGGGCGATCAGCGGCAGGTACGCGGCCGCCGAGATGTCCATGGACGAGATCTTCGACCAGAGATCGGGATAGCCCTCGGCGAACTCCTGCGCGGAGTCGAGGAACCGCGGTTGCAGCGAGCGGACGACCTCGCTCATCGGGTATTGCTCGTCGATCCGGGTGTAGCGGGTGCCGGGGACGAAACTGTCGGCCGGCCCCTCGGCCACGAGGTGGATCCGCCCGGCCTCGACCAGGCCCATCACCATGCCCATCGAACCGAGCCGCTCCAGGCCGTGCGCGTCGCCGATGACGTCGATGACGTCCCGTACGGTCCGGGCGTGGGCGAGGGCGGCGGTCGTGCTCTCGACCACCGAGGTCTGGCGGCGCCGCTCCTCGTCGAGACCGAGGCGCTCGGCCGAGTGGCTGAGCTCCTCGGTGGCGTCGCGGACGATGCCGATGATCCGGAACGGGCGGCCGTCGGAGCCGCGCATGACGCGGCCCTGGGTGTGGGTCCAGCGCAGCAGCCCGTCCCGGGTGCGGATCCGGAAGTAGGCGCCGTAGCTGTCGTCGCCGCTCTTGAGGACGCTGGAGACGAGGGCGTCGAGCCGGGTCGCCTCGGTGGGCGGGACGCGCGGGGCGAGGGATTCGGGCCGACCGTCGTACGCCCCGGGCGTCATGTCGTACACCTCGAGGGCCGCTGCGTCCATGTGCAGGAGACCGGTCTCCAGGTCCCAGTCGAAACTGCCCATGCGGTTCAGCGAGAGCGACCGGTCCGGGTGTGCGGGCCAGTCGTCCGGCAGCGATACGGTGGTCGGCACCGATCCACCATGACACACGGGCCGGTCAGGCGCTCTCCAAGGAGCGGGCGGGGTTCACGAGCGGTTGTTGCCGGTCCAGGCCGCCGAAGGGGTCGTTCGGCGCGTCCTGGCCGGAAGGCGGGGCGAAGGGGTCGTCGCCCCGGCCGAACGGGTCGTCGCCCCGGCCGAAGGTGTCGCCCTGGGCGAACGGGTCCCCCGGGTCGGGCTGCCTCGGCATCGAGCCGTCGGCTCCCGGCGGGAGCCCCGGGTCCGCGAAGGCGTCCGGGGGTACGTCGCCCGGCTGGTCCGCGGGGACGTCGGAGCGCGGAGCCGCCGGGGGCTGCCCGGGGCGCTGCTTCTGCGGGGCCGGCGGCGTGGCCTGGCCCGGCCGGTCCGGCTGGCCCGGCCGGTCCGGCTGGCCCGGCCGGTCCGGCCGGACCTGCTGGTCCGGCCCGGCCTGCTCGCTCTGGGCCGGTACGCAGTCCGTGGCCTCGGGGGCCGGGGCTGCGCCGGGACCGGCCGGCGGCTTCGGCGGGGCCGGCGGGGCGGTCCTGGCCAGGCCGTTCGTCCCTGCGCCGGCGTCGTTGCCCGTCTCGGGCGGGGCGCACGGCTCGGCCGGGGCCGCCGCGGGCGGGGTCACGGGACCGGAGGGGATTCCGTTCGCCGGGTCGTACGCGGGGACCGGCTGCGGGGTGCCGTCCTGTGCGCCGTCGTCGCCGGTCTTGCGCTCCAGCCAGGTGTTGTCGGCGATGTTGACGATGACCAGGCTCTTGATCGGGTGCGGGGTCGGTTCGATGACGATGACCTGGTGGGGCTGGTAACCGCTCCACTGGTCTCCCTTGAGCGCCGGGGAGCCCTTGGGGGCGCGCGGTGCCTGGAGCGGATTTCCGCAGGCGCAGCGGACCCGGGGCATGCCGTGGTCGTCGACGAGGACGGCGGTGCCGGCCTGGAGGACGGACTGGAAGGCGTCCCCGCGCCCGTCGCGGAAGGCGTGGTTGGTGACGCGGGTGTCGGCGCGGAGCACGACCGGGGTCAGTCCGCGCAGGAACTCGGGGAGCTTCGCCCGGTCGACGGAGACGGCCTGGGCGAAGGCCTTGGCCTTGGCTTCGTCCTCGGTGAGGGCGCGCAGCTGCTGTTCCACGTCGCAGCTGCCGAGCCGCTTGGTGCCGGCGTAGAGGCCGGGGGTGGCCGCGTTGACGGTCCGGATGCCCTGACCGGTCGCATTGGGCAGCGGGGGCTGCGCCGGTGCGGACTCGCCGGTGGCCGAGGTGCTGGTGAAGGGGTCGGGGCCGGCCGTCCCCACGGGCTGGAGCAGGACCTCCTGGCTCTCCGGGCCGGCCGCGCTCTTCGGTTCCTCGGGAGCGCCGCAGGCTGCGGCGAGCAGACCGAGGAGCGTGAAGAGGGCTGCGCGGACCGGTGTATGACGGCGTGGAGCCTGACGGTGTGTCGGTACGTGCACGTGAATCTCCCTTTCGCCCCGGTTGCTCCCTCCTGTCTGCCGCATCTGCGGGAGGGCCGCAACCGGAGCGGCGCGACAGGGCGGGACCGGGCGGGACAGAAACCGGGATCACGTCTTGAACATGTTCAAGGAACCTCGTAGGGTCACGACCGTGAGTTGAACGCGTTCAAGACGTTCGGCCGCGCGCGGAGGGGAGTCCACGGTGACGGTACTGGTGCATCTGATCGTCACTCTGGGCATGCTCTACGTGATCCCCGCCGGCCTCCGCCTGATCGACCCGGCCGGACTGGGCGCCACCGCCCGGATCTGGCCCCTGGTCGCCGCTCCCGGGGCCGTGTGCCTCTGGCTGCCGCGCGGCGCGACCGCCACGGCACTCGCCGCGCTGTACGCCGCAGCCACCCTGGCGCTCGCGGCCCGGGCCCCGGCCCGGCTGCTGCGGTCGCCCCGGACGCCGGGAACCGCCACCGGACCCCTCGCACCGGCCGGGATCGCCGTGTTCACCGCACTGGTCTCGCCGTCGGTCGCCGGGACCGCCCTCGTCGCCGAGCGCGCCGGGTACCGGCTGTTCGGCTTCGACCTGGACATCCTGGCGCTGACCGTGCCCCACTTCCACTTCGCGGGATTCACCGCCGCCCTGGTCGCCGGGCTGGTCTGCCGGGCCGCCCCGGCCGGGCCCGGCGGTACGACGCTGTCGCGCTGGGCCGCGTACAGCGTCCCCGGCGGGACCCTGCTCGTCCTCCTCGGCTACTTCGTGGACGACTGGGCGGAACTCGCGGGCGCGGTGGTGCTGACCGGCGGGATGTGGGCGGTGGCCCTGCTGACCTGGCGGGAGATACGGCCGGGAGCCCGCGACCGCACCACCGGCGCGCTGCTGGCTACCTCGGCCGCGGTCCTGGTGGCCACCATGCTGCTCGCCCTGTGGTGGGCGCTCGGCGAGGCCGCCGACCTCGTACACCCCACTCTGACCTGGATGGCCGCGACCCATGGTCTCGGCAACGCGCTCGGCTTCGCCCTGTGCTCGCTGCTGGCCTGGCGCAGGCTGGCCGCCGACCGAATGGAGACCACGCCATGACCCGCCTCATCAGCACCGGCCGTGACACCGTCAACTACCCCGACCGGGGTGCGACGCGGGGGCGGCCGCTGCCCGCCGGATACCACCACCTGCACCACCGCACACGGATCGGCCACGGGCAGGCCGCGTTCGAGGCCGCCGGAACCGCCGTCACCACCTTCGGCGCCCACCGGGCCTCGGGCATGCTGGTGCGGGCCGGCCACGGCGCGGTCCGGCCCGGGAGCCGGGTGGTGGTCGGGATCGGCTTCGGGCCGCTGCGGATCAGCGCCCCGTGCGAGGTGATCTGGACGGCGTACGAGCCCGCGCGCATCGGTTTCGCGTACGGGACGCTGGCCGGGCACCCGGAGCGCGGGGAGGAGTCCTTCATGGTGCTCCGGGACCCGGACGGCACGGTGTGGTTCGAGGTGACCGCCTTCAGCCGCCCGGCCGCCTGGTACACGCGGCTCGCGGGGCCGGTGGTCCCCTTCCTCCAGCGGTGCTACGCCCGCCGGCTGGGCCGCACCGTGCGCAAGCTGGCCGCCGCGGCCTGATCCGCCCGATACTGGAGGGGATGGACTGGTTCACGGCGCCCGGCTACTGGCTCGGCCGGCTGGTCTTCCAGCGGGCCCTCGCCGGCGTCTACCTCTTCGCCTTCGTCGCGGCCGCCCTTCAGTTCCGGGCCCTGATCGGGGCGCACGGCATGCTGCCCGTGCCGCGCTACGTGCGGTACGTGCCGTTCCGGCACGCTCCGAGCCTGTTCCAATTGCGCTATTCGGACCGGCTCTTCGCCTGCTGCGCCTGGGTCGGCGCGGCGGTGGCCGCGGCCCTCGCGGCGGGGGCGGGGGACCTCGTTCCGCTGGGCGCGGCGATGGGGATGTGGGCGCTGCTGTGGCTGCTGTACCTGTCGATCGTGAACGTGGGACAGACCTGGTACTCCTTCGGCTGGGAGTCGCTGCTGCTGGAGGTGGGTTTCCTCGCGGTCTTCCTCGGCAACGCGCGGGTGGGGCCGCCGGTGCTGGTGCTGTGGCTGCTGCGCTGGGTGGTCTTCCGGGTGGAGTTCGGCGCGGGGCTGATCAAGATGCGCGGGGACCGCTGCTGGCGCAAGCTGACCTGCCTCTATTACCACCACGAGACGCAGCCGATGCCGGGGCCGCTGAGCTGGTTCTTCCACCATCTGCCGAAGCCCCTGCACCGGGTGGAGTGCGCGGCGAACCACGTGACCCAACTGGTGGTCCCGGTGCTGCTGTTCGCTCCGCAGCCGGTGGCCTCGTACGCGGCCTGGATCATCGTGGCGACGCAGCTGTGGCTGGTGCTGTCGGGCAACTTCGCCTGGCTGAACTGGATCACCATCACGGTGGCCCTGTCGGCGATCGACTTCACGGGGCTCGCGGGGCCGCCGCCGGCCGAGGCCTCGCGCGCGGCCCCCGTCTGGTACGCGGTCCTGGTGTGCGCGGCGACCGTGCTGGTGCTGGTGCTGAGCCGGCATCCGGTGCTCAACATGATCTCGCGGCGCCAGGTGATGAACCGCTCCTTCGACTCCCTACACCTGGTCAACACGTACGGGGCCTTCGGCACGGTGGGCCGGATCCGGGACGAGGTGGTGGTGGAGGGGACCGCGGACCGGGCGCCGCGGGAGGACGGGGCGTGGCGGGAGTACGGATTCAAGGGCAAACCGGGTGATCTGCGCAGGACTCCGCGCCAGTTCGCCCCGTACCATCTGCGGCTGGACTGGCTGATGTGGTTCGCGGCGCTCTCCCCCGACTATGCGCGGGACTGGTTCGGGCCGTTCGTGGAGCGGCTGCTGGCGGGCGACCGGGACACGCTGCGGCTGCTGCGCCACAACCCCTTCCCGGACGCCCCGCCGCTGTACGTGCGGGCCAGGCTGTACCGCTACCGGTTCACCACCTGGCGGGAGCTGCGCGAGACGGGCGCGTGGTGGCACCGCACGCTGCTGCGCGAGTACCTTCCCCCGACCCGGCTCGCCGGAGCCTCCTGGTCAGAGCCCGAGTAGCACGGCTTCGCGCTCCGCCGACAGGCCCTTGGTCGAGCGGTCGCCGCGCAGCGGGGCGGGGCCGTCGAGGGACCGGAGCCAGGCCCAGGTGTCGGCCACGGTCTCCTCGACCGGGCGGCACTTCAGGCCCGCCGCCCGGGCCTTGGTGGTGTCGGAGCCGAACATGTAGTCGTGCAGTTCGCCCTCGGGGATCCAGATCGGCAGTTCGGTCCAGGGCGCCACGCCCGCCTCCGCGATCCGGTCCTCGTCGATCCAGCGGAACTCGGCGCGGCCGCCGGTCACGGCCGCGCAGGCTTCGAGGAGCGCGCCCATCGTGGCGTGCCCGGACGGCGAGACCGCGTCGTACGGTCCGCCGAGCCCGGCCTCGGCCGCGTCCAGGGTCCAGTGCGCGAGGTCGCGCACGTCGATGTACTGGATCGGGAGTCCGGGCCGGCCGGGGGCCGGCGTGGGGCCGCCGCGGGCGGTCCGGTCCAGCCACCAGGGCAGCCGGCCGACGTTCTCGTACGGGCCGATGATCAGACCGGCGCGCACCAGCAGCGCCCGGTCCCCGAAGGCGTCGACGGCGGCGAGCTCACCGCCCCGCTTGTCCTCGGCGTAGGCCGTGGACTCGGCGTCGGCCGAGCCGTCGACCACCGGGCCGTCCTCGGTCAGTCCGGCCGGAGCGGGGTAGGCGTAGACGGAGCGGCTGGAGATGTACACGTACCGCCCGGCGCGGCTGGCCAGCAGCCGGGCACTGTCGCGCACGGCGGTCGGGGCGCTGCTCCAGGTGTCAACGACGAGGTCCCACTCCCCCGCGGCGAGCGCGTCCAGGCCCCCGGGCGCGGTGCGGTCGCCGTGCAGGGCCGAGGTGCCCGGCGGCGGCGCGTGGTGCCCGCGGTGGAAGACGGTGACCTCCCAGCCCCGGGCCAGGGCGTCTTCGGTGATCGCGCGTCCGACGAATTCGGTACCGCCCAGCATGAGTAGTTTCATGCGGGCCAGCGTGCCGGGGCCGGGGCCCGGCCGGAAGGCTTGATCGCCCACAGCGATGACGCTCACGGCGTACGGCCGACGGGAACCCCGCCGGGGGGCCGCACGGTCGGCGCAGCACCGCGCCCCCGTCGCCGGTGGGCTCGGGGGCGCTGCGTGACGTGTCGGGCTGGTCGATGCCGGGCTAGTCGATGCGGGGCTAGTCGATGCCGGGCAGGATGTGGGGCTCCGCCAGGTCGTCCTCGTAGCCGGCCAGTCGGATCGGGGCGGACCGGGCCCAGACTTCGAGGCTTCCGAGCTCGTCGGCGTGCGGACGGAACCGCCCGGCCGAGTGCATCCTCAGCGTCTCGTCGGACTTCGTCGTCGTGTCTGTCACCGCGCACTCCTTTGTGTCGCGTAACCCGGCGGGCGAGCCGCGCGCCGGGCACAAGGGATAAAGGGTTTCCGGACGCGGTGGCGCCTTGGTGGAGCGTGGCCTGGATACGGCCGTCTTGTGCCACTCAGAGTACACATATGAGCGCGCCCCCGCTCGATGGATTGGCAAAATCCGCTCGACGGCTGGATTTCGCCGCGAGTTCAGGAAGTCGTACGCCGATGTGACCGGCTCGGGTGGTGTGCTCGACGCCGGTGGCACGACTGGGGTACAGGCGGCGGAGGGAGCGACGGTGGCGGCGAGGTCCGGAGTGCCGGGGGTACCGAGGGTCGAGAGCATCGCGGAGCTGATGGAGCTGCTGCTCGCGTGCCGCGGGGCGTGGGACACGCCCGACCGCAGCGGAGACCCGGTCGATCTGCACGATCATGGGCTCCAGACTGCGGCACTGCTGCGCCGTTCGCATCCGTTCGACAAGGAGCTCCAAGTCGCCGGACTCGTCCACGACCTGGGCCACCTGCTCTTCCCCGGGGACGACGCGGGACACGCCGACCACGCGGCGGAAGCGATCCGTCCGCTGCTCGGCGACCGGGTGGCCCGGCTGGTACGGCTGCACGTGCCGGCCAAGCGCTACCTGGCGGCCGTGGAGCCCGACCGGGCGCTGTCCCCGCAGAGCGCGCTGACCCTGCGGGCGCAGGGCGGGCTCATGGACGAGGCGGAGGTCCGGGCCTTCGCGGCCGACCCCGACGCGGAAGCGGCGGTGACATTGCGCCAAGCGGATGACGCGGGCAAGGTCGTCGGGCTCGACGCGGGCGTGATGGAGGACTGGCGTCCGGTCCTGGAGCTGGTGGCGGCGCGGGCGTACGAGCGCACTCCGTGACACGGCCGCGCCCCGGCCCCTTCGAGAGGGACCGGGGCACGGGGCCGAGGCGGTGGGGCGACCGGAGAAGGGCCTACCAGTTGGCGGGCGCGTAGTCCTTGAGGAAGACCCCGTACAGGTCCTCGCCGGCCTCGCCGCGGACGACCGGGTCGTAGACCCGGGCCGCGCCGTCGACCAGGTCGAGGGGCGCGTGGAAGCCCTCCTCGGCCAGGCGCAGCTTGTCGAAGTGCGGGCGCTCGTCGGTGATCCAGCCGGTGTCGACCGAGGTCATGAGGATGCGGTCGGTCTCGAACATCTCCTGGCCGCTGGTCCGCGTCACCATGTTCATCGCGGCCTTGGCGGCATTGGTGTTCGGGTGCCCCGCGCCCTTGTAGCCGCGGCTGAACACGCCCTCCATCGCCGAGACGTTGACCACGTACGCGCGCCCGCTGGACGCCCTGCGGGCGGCCTCGGCCATCGCCGGCCGGAGCGCGCTGATCAGGATGAACGGCGACGTGTAGTTGCACAGCTGGGTCTCCAGCAGCTCCACCGGGGAGATCTGGTCGATGGTCTGCACCCAGGTGTTGGTGTCGACGACGTCGGGCAGCAGGCCGCCGGCGTCGATGGCGGTGCCGTCGAGGTGCCGTTCGATGCTGGCGTTGCCCGCGACCAGGGCGAGGTCGGCGACCTTCTGCGCGTCGAGCCCGCTCACGCCGACGGGCAGCGCCGCCAGGCCGTCGACCGCGCCGGAGTTGAAGGCGCCGATGACGTGGTGGGCCGGGAGCTCGCCGGCCGGCAGCGGGGCGCTCTCCCCCTCGACCAGCGCGGCGTACGCGCTGGGCAGGCGGCGCACGGTCTGCGTCGCGTTGTTGATCAGGATGTCGAGCGGACCGGCCTCGGCGATCTGGTCGGCGAGCGCCACGGCCTGGCCCGGGTCGCGCAGGTCCAGTCCGACGACCTCCAGGCGGTGCATCCACTCCGCCGAGTCCTCCATCGCCTTGAAGCGGCGGATGGCGTCCTTGGGGAAGCGGGTGGTGATCGTCGTGTGGGCGCCGTCGCGCAGCAGCCGCAGCGCGATGTACATGCCGATCTTGGCCCGGCCGCCGGTGAGCAGCGCGCGCTTGCCGGCGAGGTCGGCGCGGACCTCGCGCTTGGCACGGTTGTGTCCGGCGCACGGCTGGCAGAGCTGGTGGTAGAAGTAGTCGACCTCGACGTACCGCGTCTTGCAGATGTAGCAGGAGCGCGGGCGCTGGAGTATCCCGGCGATCCGGCCGGCCTCCGTGACCGAGGACGGCAGGATGCCCTCGGTCTCGTCGTCGATGCGCTCGGCGGAGCCGGTCGCGGTCGCCTCGGTGACGGCCTTGTCGTTGGCGGTCTTGGCGGCGCGGCGCTCCTGGCGGCGGCGCTGCTTGACCGTGCGGTAGAGGCCGGCGGTGGCGCGGCGTACGGTGATGGCGTCGGGGTGGTCGACGTCGATCTTGTCGAGTTCCTCGAGCACGCTGAGGCAGAGCGCCAGCCGGTCGGGGTCGATGCCCGGCCCGTAGGCGTGGTCGTCCGCGCTCACGTGGTTGTCTTCGGTCACCGTCATGGCCGCTGCCGTTCCTTGCTCACTCGTCCGCATCCGCCTGCTGCGGAAGTCCTCAAAACCGCCACTGTACGGATCCGACGCGCCCGGAACCAAACCCGTCGTCCGGCGCCTCACGCACCGCTACGGAAGCGTCACCGTGGGCAGGGCGCGGCGGGGGCCGTCCGGGGGCCCAGTACTCCTTTCGGAGTATGCCTGAGGTATCACCGGCGTACCGCCGGCTACCACCTGTAGGGGGAGGAATAGGCCGCTGGGGTCGGGCATTGTGGAAATCATGAGTGCCCTTGCGCTGTCGGTCCTGCTCTGCCTGGTGTCCGCCGTCGCGTACGCGGGCGGCGCGATCGTCCAGGAACAGGTCGCGGCGAGCACCCCCGACCGCCCGTACGCGCCGCTGCGCCGGACCGGCTGGTGGTGCGCGGTCGGGCTGAACGGCATGGGCGCCCTGCTGCACGTGGTGGCCCTCGCGTACGGGCCGCTGAGCCTGGTGCAGCCGCTGGGTGCGCTGACCATCGTCTTCGCGCTGCCGATGGCGGCCCTCTTCGTACACCGCCGGGCGGGTGCGGCGGCCTGGCGCGGCGCGGTGCTGGCCACGGTGGGGCTGGCCGGGCTGCTGGCGCTGACGGGCGGGGACGGGGATGCGGACCAGCCGCTGGCCGGCGGGGAGCGGAGCCTGCTGCTGATCGCCACGGGGGCCGGGGTCGCCGCGCTGTTCCTGGCGGCGCACCGGATGCACCGGCCGGTGCTGCGCAGCGTGCTGCTGGCGGTCGCGGCCGGTACCGCCTTCGGCATGGCCTCCGTGTTCACCAAGTCGGTGGCCGAGAACGCCGAGGACTTCGCCTTCGCGTCGGGCGCGCTGGGCTCCGTGTGGCCCGATCTGGCGGCGATCGCCGTCCTGGCCTCGGGCGGACTGCTGCTCTCCCAGGCGGCCTACCGGGGCGCGGGGCTGAACGCGCCGCTGGCCACGCTGACCGTGGTCAACCCGGTGGTCGCGGCGGCGGTCGGCATCTCGCTGTTCGACGAGGGCTTCCGGTTCGGGGCGGCGGGCACCGCGGCGGCCCTGGCCAGCGCCGTGCTGGCGGCGGCCGGCCTGATCCTGCTCACGGTCGTGCCGCCGCACGTACGGGGGTCAGATGCCGACGCCGCGACCGCGGAGGTACTTCAGCGGGTCGATGTCGGAGCCGTAGCCGGGGGACGTGCGCATCTCGAAGTGGAGGTGCGGTCCGCTGGTGTTGCCGGTGGAGCCGGAGCGGCCGATCCGCTGCCCGCCGGAGACCTGCTGCCCGGCCTTGACCCCGAGCGCCGACAGGTGGGCGTACTGGGAGTACCGGCCGTCGGCGTGCCGGATGACGACCTGGTAGCCGTACGCACCCGCCCAGCCGGCGGAGACGACGGAGCCGGGGCCGACGGCCTTGACGGAGGTTCCGGTGGCGACGGGGAAGTCGACGCCCGTGTGGTAGCCGCTGGACCAGGACGATCCGGCCACGTGGTACGCGGTGCCGATGGAGGCGTCCACGGGGGCGACGAAGCCGCCAGAGGCCGGCTGCTGCTGCGCTGAGGCGGGAGCGGCGGGGGCGGGCTTCTCCGCGGGTTTCGCGGCGGGTTTCGCGGCGGGCTTCTCGGCGGGCTTCTGCGCGTTCGGCTCCACCGGCTTGACCGGCTCCGCGGTCCGCGGCGGCTTCTCGGGGTTCTGCGCGGGCGGTGCGGCCGGCGGGGCGGGCGCGGCGGTGACGCGCAGGGTGAGCCGCTGACCGGGGAAGATCAGGTTCGGGTTGCTCCCCACGGTGGCCCGGTTGGTCTCGTACAGCGCCTGCCAGCCGCCCTCGACGTGCTGGCTGGTGGCGATCGCCGAGAGGGAGTCGCCGGGCGCCACCACGTACGGGTTGGGCAGGACCGAGGTGCCCGTCGGGCGGGGCGTGGCGGCCGGCGGGGCGGCGGGCTTCGCCTCCTTGGCCTGGACCTGGACCTGGACCTTCACGCCCTGGCCCTGGCCCTGGCCTTGCGGAGAGGCGGAGGGCGCGGGACCGCTCCGCGAGAGGCCGGCCTGCTTCCCGCACACCGGCCAGGCCTGCGGCCCCTGCCCCTTCAGGACCTTCTCGGCGACCGCGATCTGCTGGTCCTTGGTGGCCAGGTCGGCGCGGGCCGCGTACGCGGTGCCGCCGAAGGCGCGCCACGTGCTCTGGCTGAACTGGAGCCCGCCGTAGTAGCCGTTGCCGGTGTTGACGTGCCAGTTGTTGGTGGACTCGCAGTCCGCGACCTCGTTCCAGGTGTCCACCGAGGCGGCGTGGGCCGTGCCGGCGCCGATCAGAGGGAGCGCCAGCCCCGCGCCACCGGCGGTGACGGCGAGCGAGGCGCGGTTGATGCTGCTCGGCTGGTACCGGCGATGCCGACCCCGTACACCCATGGGAGCCCCCATTGAAGACATCAGGAACCGCACAACTTAACGGCGCGAACAGAGCAAGACAAGGGGCGCAACAGGGCTCACACAGCGGGAAGTTGACATTGATTCGCATGGCGGGACGGGTCGCGGCAGCTCCGCCCATGTAGCGTCGCTCCCACCCGCACATCGAAGCACTCAGGAGCGCATGCATGAGCAGCACCGCCCAGATCGGCGTCACCGGGCTCGCGGTGATGGGGAGCAACCTCGCCCGGAACTTCGCCCGCAACGGCTACACGGTCGCGGTCCACAACCGCACGGCCGCGAAGACCACGGCCCTGGTGGAGGAGTTCGGGCACGAGGGGACCTTCGTCGCCGCCGAGTCCGCGAAGGAGTTCGTGGACGCGCTGGAGCGGCCGCGCCGTCTGATCATCATGGTGAAGGCCGGTGAGCCGACCGACGCCGTGATCCACGAGTTCGCCCCGCTGCTGGAGCCGGGCGACGTCATCATCGACGGCGGCAACGCCCACTTCGAGGACACCCGGCGGCGCGAGAAGGAGCTGCGCGAGCAGGGCATCCACTTCGTAGGCGCGGGCATCTCGGGCGGCGAGGAGGGCGCGCTCCTCGGCCCGAGCATCATGCCGGGCGGCTCCGCCGAGTCGTACGCGTCGCTCGGTCCGATGCTGGAGAAGATCTCGGCGAAGGCCAAGGACGGTACGCCGTGCGTCTCGCACGTCGGTCCCGACGGCGCCGGACACTTCGTCAAGATGGTGCACAACGGCATCGAGTACGCCGACATGCAGCTCATCGCCGAGGCCTACCACCTGCTGCGCGAGGTCGCCGGCTACTCCCCCGCGCGGATCGCGGAGACCTTCCGGGAGTGGAACCGGGGCCGGCTGGACTCGTACCTGATCGAGATCACGGCGGAGGTGCTCGCCCACACGGACGCCGAGACGGGGCGTCCGTTCGTCGACGTCGTGGCGGACGCGGCGGAGCAGAAGGGCACCGGCCGCTGGACCGTGCAGATCGCGCTGGACCTGGGCGTTCCGGTATCGGGGATCGCGGAGGCGGTCTTCGCCCGTGCGGTTTCGGGCCACGCGGACCTGCGTACGGCCGCCCGAGGACTCGCGGGCCCGGCGGCCTCGCCGCTGTCGGCGGAGGCGGCCGACGCCTTCGCCGCCCAGGTGGAGCAGGCCCTGTACGCCTCGAAGATCGTCTCGTACACGCAGGGCTTCCACCAGATCCAGGCGGGCAGCGAGGAGTACGGCTGGGGCGTGGACCTGGGCGCGGTGTCCTCGCTGTGGCGCGGCGGCTGCATCATCCGGGCGGCGTTCCTGGACCGGATCCGTACGGCGTACGACGCGCAGCCGGACCTGCCGAGCCTGCTGGCGGACCCGGGCTTCGCCCAGGAGATCGGCGCGGCCCAGGAGGACTGGCGTGCCGTCCTGGTGGCTGCCGTGTCACACGGCATCCCGGTGCCCGCCTTCGCCGCCTCCCTCGCGTACTACGACGCGCTGCGGGCGGAGCGGCTCCCGGCGGCCCTCACCCAGGGCCAGCGGGACTTCTTCGGGGCGCACACCTACCGGCGCACCGACCGCGAGGGCTCGTTCCACACCCTCTGGAGCGGCGACCGCTCCGAGGTCCGTACGGCCTGAGCCGCCGGCCCCCTGCTCAGCGGCCCGGGCCCCTGCTCAGCGGCCCGGGCTGCGGGATCGGCGCGGGCCCGGGCGGGGGCGGGATCGGGTCGGGCTCGGGCACCGGCGCCGGCACGGGCGGCACGGGCTGCGGGATCGGCTCGGGATCCGGGAAGGGATTCGGCCCGGGTGTGGGCGGCACGGGCTGCGGCCCGGGCAGGGGCGGCTCGGTCATCTCTACGTTTCGCACCATGAGCCCCACCTTCCCCGGATCTGCCCTCGTACGCCCGCCGAAGCGCGCACGCAGCCGACGGATCAACGGGCGGCGTGCAGGGCCGCGGTGAGGCCGGGGGCGGGGCTGGCGAGGATCGGGGTGGCGGTCGTGGTCAGGGATGACGCGTCCGCCATCGAGGCCTGAGCCAGCACCAGGACGTCCGCGCCGGCGACCGCGTCGGCCGCCTGGGCCACCAGGGTGAGGTAGCCGGCGGTGTCGCCGGCCTCGAAGCGGGACCAGGCCTCCGCGATCAGGTGCGTGGTGATCGAGACGGGGCGGCCGGCCCGCCCGGCCTCCTCCTCCAGCAGGGCGGCCGTCGGGACCAGCGTCGACTCCACGGTGGCCAGCACCGCGACGCGCGGGCCGGTCCGGACGGCCTCCGCGGCCATCGGGCGGTCGACGCGGAGGACCGGGACGCCGAGCTCCGGCTCCAGGGACTCCGCGACCGCGCCGATGGTCGAGCAGGTCACCAGCACCGGCCCGCCGGAACCCGCCAGCAGGGCCCGCAGGGCCGGAGCCACCGCGTCCGGGCCCTCCGTACGGGCTCGGTCCAGCACCTCCGGCACCACGAGGTGGCGCAGTACGGCGCCGGGATGGTCCCGGTCCCGCAGGGCGTCGAAGACCGGCACGTGGACCGGCGACGTGTGCAGCAGGGTCAGGGGCGTCACCACAGGTCGGGGCTCGCGTCGAGCTGTGCCTTCGCCGCCGCGACGACCTCGGCCGGCGCCTCGGGCGCCTGGTCGGGGTGGCGGCCGGCCCAGCTGGCCGCGTACGGGCACAGCGGGACCACGGGCACCCCCTCGGCGGCGGCGATCGCGTAGAAGGCCTTCACCAGGTCCCCGGCGATGCCCCGCCCCTCGTGCCCCGGCTCGACGATGGTGTGCACCGCCACGAGGGCGTGGGGCGCCGCGTCGAGCACGAAGTACGCGATGAGGCCGACCACCTCACCGTCCTCGACGGCCAGCAGCCGTCCTGCCGTGCGGTCGTCCTTGAACGCGATGGCCCCGGTCTGCGACATGGTCCCCGACTCCCCTCAGACAGCCACCGCGTGGGGGCTGCGCTCCTGGTCCGTTCCCGGCACCGGGGCGGACGGATCCGCACCCAGTTCGATGATGCGATTGTCCGCGTCGACGTGCACGACGCGCGGCTTCAGCACCCTGGCCTCGGCGTCCTCGACCTGTGCGTAGCTGATGAGGATGACGAGGTCCCCGGGGTGCACGAGGTGCGCGGCGGCGCCGTTGATCCCGATGACCCCGGAACCGCGCTCGCCCTCGATGACGTACGTCTCCAGTCGCGCCCCGTTGGTGATGTCCACGATGTGGACGAGCTCCCCGGGCAGCAGGTCCGCCGCGTCGAGCAGATCGGCGTCGACGGTCACGGACCCGACGTAGTGCAGGTCGGCCTGGGTGACCGTGGCCCGATGGATCTTGGACTTGAACATGGTACGAAACATGAAGAAGCTCCCGAAATATCTGCTCCCTGCCCGCTTCACGCAGGTCAAGGGCGGTCGCCGCAGCCTACAACCGTTCGCACGTTCGGTCAGCTCTCCCCTGGTTTTTCAGGGCCCGAGCCGACCGGGCGCCGGCCCCTCCGGCGCGCGGGTCCGAGACGCCCTCCTCCCTCGCCGCCTTGATCGTCGGCGCGCGGCGAGCCGATGGATGCGGTCGATCCCATGCATTTTCAGCGCGCGTCATGGCGACGATCGATCAACTACGGGCCCAGATTGATCAATGGAGATTTCCGTACCGGTCAAGGCCATCTGGCTTACCCGAACTGACTATGCTCGCCCCGCGTGTTGCGCTGCTCACTGCGAGTCGCACGTCGCACTGCGCGCAGACGGAGCCCGGGCACAGAGAGGCGTGAGACCGATGCGATCTCGAACCGGCCCGACGGGCGCACTCATCGGAACGTCCTTGCTCGGCCGAGCGAAATCCCGACCGTTCTTGTCGGCGCACCGCATCACGCCAAAACGACCAATTCCAGACCTTTTAGGGACCCTTCGATGGTTCGTACAGGTTCAACCCCTAGAGCGCTGCCGCATGCAGTGGCTCCGGCATGGCTAATCCCCACTGGTGTCCTGGCTGGGGCCTGCGTCGTGGCGCTGATCTGTGTTTCCGCGCAGATACGCACGCCAGTTGCCTGGTGCGGCCTCGTCGCGGTCGTCCTGACGGCCATCACTTCGGCTGAGACGGCGCGCCGGGCGCGCTCGGCGGAAGCGGCCCGCTACGCGCGGGCGAATGCCGAGGTACAGCGGTACTACGCGCAACGCGAGACCGCTCTGTTCGCGCGCTTGTCCGATCAGCGGGCCACCACCGTATGGCTCGCCGAAGAGCTCCTCCCCGCAGCCGTCGCCCGCCTGCAGAAGGGCGAGGCCGCTTCGGAGATCCTGCAGTCCGTCCCGTTCGGGGAGCACCTCGACAGCGAGTTCGCCGAAGCGCTCCGGGCAGCTCTGCGGACGCTCCTGGAAGCCGTGGATGCCGAGGAACGCACCCGGGACTCGTCGCGGCGGGCACTGGTGGCGATCGCTCGGCGGGTCCAGGCGATCGTGCATCAACTCGCAAAGGATCTGCGCGACATGCAGATCCTGCACGGTACGGATGTAGTGGTCTCCCACGGCCTGCAGGACATCGACCATCGCAATGCCCTGATCGGGCGCCTTGCGGCCAGCATCGCGGTCCTGGGTGACGCCCGGCCCGGGCGCCAGTGGTCGAAGGCGATCCCCCTCTACGACGTCGTGCGAGGGGCCATGTCACGCATCGTGGACTATCCCCGCGTGAAGCTGCAGTCGGTGACGGAGGTGGCCGTGATCGGCCAGGGAGCCGAGCCGCTGATCCACCTGCTCGCCGAGTTGCTCGACAACGCCACGACCTTCTCGCCGCCGCACGCCCCGGTCGAGGTGACCGCGCACGAGGTGCCCTCCGGTATCGCGATCGAGATCGAGGACCGTGGGGTCGGGCTCACCGAAGAGGTCCGCCAGCGCATCGACCGCGTCATGGCCCGGGCATCATCCGGCATCGGCCTGGGCGACTTGGGCGAAGCGACGCAGCTCGGCCTGCCCGTCGTCAGCAGGCTGGCCCGCGAGAACGGCCTCGACGTCGACTTGCGCACCTCCGCGTACGGAGGAGTGCGGGCCGTCGTGCTCGTTCCGCGGCACCTGATCACCACGGTTCAGCCGCCCGCCCGGAACGTCCAACAGTTCACGCCGAGGCCCACGGGCGCACCGACCGTGCCGAACCCGACGATGACGCGCGTTGCCGCAGCAGACTCCGTCCACGCCGTACAGGCCGTACCGGGCGAACAGGCCGTCAGCGGACTGCCGCAGCGACGACGTGAGTCGCCCGTCCCGACACCGGTCGTCCGCACGGCCCCCCAACCCCCCGCCGCTCCGGTCGCCACCCCGGGAACGGCCGGCGGACCCCGGCAGCCGGGGCTGATGTGGGAGGCGTTCAGCGGCGAGAAGAGACCGGTCACGGGCCGTTCCATCCCAGCCAGCGAGCCATCAGACGAGGGTGAGTAACCGTGCCGCCACTGCCCAACATGGACTGGATGCTCAAGGAGCTTGCAGCCAGCGTCCCGTACGTGCGACACGTGGTCGTACTGTCGTCGGACGGTCTGTGCATCGGTCAAGCGAACACGGAGCCCGACACCGCCGACGCGATCGCCGCCGCCTGCTCGGGCATCCAAAGCCTGGCGAAGGCCATCGCCCAGAAGTTCCCGCACGGAGACGGCTCGACCCACATGGTCGGGATCGAAGTCGACGGCGGCTACTTCTCCCTCATGGCGGCCGGACCCGGGGCCTATCTCTCGGTGCTGGCAGATGCGGAGGTGGACGCAGGATTGCTGGGCGACCGCATGCGCACGCTGGTGTTCCGGATCGGTCAGCACATGACCAGCCCACCTCGTGACGACATCGGGCAGGCGATGTGACGTCACAGAACCAAAACGCATGGGATGAAGGCAATCCCGTGCCGCTCTACGTCATCTCCGGTGGCCCGGGTTCCTCGGCCAAAGGCTTCAACCTGGTCACCCTCATCGTATCGAGGTCCGCACCCGAGCCCGGAATGCAGCCCGAGCAGGCGGCCATTCTCGCCATGTGCCAATACCCGCTGTCGGTGGCCGAGATTTCCGCGTACCTCAGCCTGCCGTTCAGCGTCATCACGGTGCTGCTCTCCAAGCTCGTGGACCACGAGCGCGTTGAGGCCACTGCCCCCGTTCCTGTCGCGGCGGTCCCCGAACTCGGCCTTCTGGAGGCGGTGATCCATGGACTACGCAGGCTCTGACGCACCCGCCACCGGCCCCCGCCGCTCGGACGTGCTGCTGCCGCACGGCGCCCGGGGGGTCAAGGTCGTGATTGTCGGCGGCTTCGGGGTGGGCAAGACGACCATGGTCGGGGCGGTGAGCGAGATCCCGCCCCTGACCACCGAAGAGACCATGACTCAGGCCGGCGTCGGGATCGACCACAATCCCGGCGCGGAAGGCAAGAACACCACGACCGTTGCGCTGGACTTCGGCCGCATCAGCATCAACAAGGAGCTGATCCTCTATCTCTTCGGCACGCCGGGACAGGAGCGCTTCTGGTTCCTCTGGAACGGCATCTTCGAAGGCGCGCTCGGTGCCGTGGTCCTCGTCGACACCCGGAGGATCGAAGTCTGTTTCGAGATCATCACCCGTCTGGAAGACCGCCGCGTCCCCTTCGTCGTGGCCGTCAACAGCTTCCCCGAGGCGCCGCAGCACCCGATACCTGCCCTGCGCACTGCTCTGGCGCTCAACGAATCGGTGCCCATCATCACCTGTGACGCACGCGACCGGGCGTCAAGCCGCGACGCGCTGCTCTCGCTGATGGGCTACCTGTGCACCCTCGCCGCCGCTCAGGAGTCCGTATGACCCTCCCACCCGCTGACCGCACCGCCACGGAACCGGGGCTCACCGCGCCCCCGGGGTGCCCGGCCCACACCGCCACGGGACCCGACGCGGTGACCCGGCTCTGGGGCCCCGCTGCCGAGACCGACCCCATGGGCCTGTACGAAAAGTTGCGTGCCGTCCACGGCCCGGTGGCCCCCGTCCTGCTCGACGGGGACGTACGGGCCTGGCTCGTCCTGGGGTACCTCGAGAACCGTGATGTGGCCAGCCGCTCCACCCAGTTCTCCCGCGACCCCCGCACCTGGCACGGCTGGAAGAGCGGCGAGATCGACGCCACCACCTCGCCGCTGGTGCCGATGATCGGCTGGCGGCCCGACTGCGTATGTGCGGACGGCGAAGAGCACCAGCGCCTGCGCGGCGCGGTCACCGCCGGCCTGGACCAGTTCGACCAACGCGGAATCCGCCGCCGCATCACCCGCTTCGCGCACCAGCTGGTCGATGATTTCTGCGAAACGGGCAACGCGGAGCTGGTCGGTGAGTTCACCGAGCACCTGCCCATGCTCGTTCTCACCCACCTGCTCGGGATGCCGGACGAGTACGGTCCCAAGCTCGTGCACGCCGCCCGGGACCTCTTCAAGGGCACCGAAACGTCGCTCGCGAGCAACGCCTACGTGCTGGAGACCCTCGAGCAGCTGGTCGCAGCCAAGCGCGCCCGGCCCGGTCAGGACATCGCATCCGTACTGATGGCCCACCCGGCCGGCCTCACGGACGAGGAGGTGCAACACCACCTGCGTCTCATCCTGCTCGCGGGCTATGAGACGACCGCCAACCTCATGTCCAACGTGCTGCGCATGGTGGTCACCGACCCGCGGTTCCGCGGGTCGTTGGCCGGCGGACAGATGACCTTGCCGGAAGCGGTGGAGCAAGTGCTCTGGGACGAGCCCCCGCTGATGGTGTGCCCCGGCCGCTGGGCCACCGGTGACACCTCCCTCGGAGGGCAGGAGATCAAGGCGGGAGACATGCTCCTGCTGGGCCTGGCTGCCGGGAACGTCGATCAGGCGGTCCGCCAGGACCCCTCGACCCGCGTGCACCACAACCGCGCGCACCTGTCCTTCAGCGCCGGCGCGCACGAGTGCCCCGGCCAGGACATCGGCCGCGTCATCGCCGACACCGGCATCGACATCCTGCTCACCCGGCTTCCCGACATCGGCCTGGCCGTGCCCGAGGAAGAGCTCACCTGGCGCTCCTCCACCTGGTCGCGGCATCTGACGGCGCTGCCGGTGAAGTTCGCGTCCCGCAGTCCGGAAGCCCACGACGTGCTGCCTCCGCTGCCGGCCGCGCCCCCGCCGAGCACCGGTATGCAGGAGGCCCCCCAATGGCCGCTGTTCGCGCCGGAGTTGTCGCGACCTGCCGAACCCCGCACCACCTGGCGAGCGCGGCTGAGGCGGTTTCTGCGGGGGCGGTAGGCCTCGCGGCTCACATCAGAGCCGAGCACCACAGCCGAGGAGGCTGCCGGCCGGCACGGGTCGGCAGCCTCCTCACAGCGGGGTGGGCACCGGCCGCGTGCGCGTACCGTCGGGCGCGACCGCGTCGACGTCGCGTCTCATGACGCCGGGACGCACCGCCCGTCGGCGGGCACGGCGGCGGTGGAAGTCCGTTGTCCCGGGAACGGACCGTCTGCGGGAGCGTAGCGGGGCGCCCCGGTGTACCACGCGTGGAGGCCGGACAGGAAAGTGCGAGCTCCCCGGAGCCACGTCTCCAGCTCGATCCGTTCGCGGTGGTTCAACCCGGCTCGTCGGACGACCGGGGGCAGTTCGCTCCGCGTGAGGTGCTCGAAGTGGCGCAGTCGGGCGGTCACCAGATCGGCGGCCGCGTGCATCGCCTCCTGGACGGTGATGCGCAGGGATGTCTGGAGGACTACGACGAGGTTGTTGACGTCGTGTTCGTCATGGATCTCCCGCTGATAGGAAGCAATGTCGTTCGCCATTCCCATGTAGTCCATGAAGGCGTCGAGCAATGCGCAGAAGGCTCGGCTCTGCCGGATCTGCTCGGGGATCCGTGCGCCGGTGGAGAGTTCGACGGAGTACGGGGCGGTATACGCGGCAAAGCTTTCACGGCGGAACTGGGCGTACTCGATGAGGTCCGGGACACGGCCGGCGCGGCTGTTGGCCAGTTCCTGTACTCCCGCGTCGATGTACCGCGCCAGGGCGCGGTTGAGCCCCTGCTGCCAGTGCGCCATGCGCGGCGGGAACAGCCGTTGCTGGAGGTCGGCCATGCCTCTTTCCACGGCATTGGTCGGCTCCGGCAACCGGGCGCCGGGCGCCGGCGGCAGGAAGGCGTGGAGGCGGGCGGTGAAGGCTTTTGCGCCGGTGAGGTCGCCCGTCCGCTTGAAGGCGGAGGCGAAGTGGTCGTCCCAGGCCAGAGCCCAGAGGTTGAACCGGTGATTGAGCCGGAGGTCGGTGAGTGAGGCGTCGGGAAGAGCCCAGGCGGTCAGCTGATCAACGGCCATGGCGTGGAACTGGGACGAGGTCCAGATCGCCCGGCGAGCCGACGGTGCTTCGCCGCCGTCCAGCATGCCCATCTCCCGCGCCCACTTCTCGGCCTCCTCGCGCAGGGCCGGGAGGTGCGGATTCACCCGCACCGGATACGGCATCCGCAGTATGGGCAGCTCGATGGCCTGCACTGTCATGAGATCCCTGCTTCCCTTTCGGCGCGCTTCGGTGTCACGTGTCGCCCCGGCGTGCCCTGGGCAGTTGCGGGGGCGGCCGGCAGAACCCGCGTGCAGGGGGCGAGGAAGTGAACGTGCGGAGGCCGTGCGAGCACGACGAGCAGACCGCCGGAGTCCCGGCGCCGCAGCGATACGAACCGGTGACGCCCCGTCACGAGCTCGGGGTCATCCCGTGGCGGGTCTCCGGCGCGTCCGGTTCACGCCCCTCGATCGGGGACCGGACGGGGATCGCGAATGTCGGTTCCTGGGGCATGACTTCTCCCTCCGAGACGGCCCGTGGGCAGACGATCCACTGCTGCCACGGGGACGGACGCCGAACCGTTCCCACCCTTTGGTGCTCCAAAACGTGCGCCCGCCCCGGCCAATCCGCAACCCCGCGTGGCAGCGCTCGGCCTGCGATCGAGGCCGGTTTGCGAGGAATGAAACGATCCTTCTGGGTCAACTTGGCTCAAATTCGATCCCAAAGTCGGCCATGATCAACCAATGATCGTCAGTCCGCCTGCGCGAGCCCGCCATCCGCTCTCGCCGCCATCCGCTCTCGCCGCCAAGCGCCGGCTCGCAAAGCCGCCGCGGTCGGTGACCACTCGCCGTGAGCGACCTGGAGCGGTGTGTGTGCCGGATGGCTGAAGGGCGCCGGCGCACGGCGGCGCTCGCCTACGGCCGGCCTCCGGACCGCTGCCGCTCGGCGACCGTCGCCCCCGCTGCCGATGGCCCGCAGAGGTTAGAGAATGGACTATGGGCAACCTCCTGGGACTCTTCCGGCGTAGGCTGCTCCGCTCTACCACGAGCTCTCCCCCTCCCCCTCGGCGTCCCCGCTCGGGACACCATCAGGAGCAGGTCCAGCCCCCCGCGGCAACGGCGCGGCCGCAGCGTCTGTCCTCCCTGCTGAGCGCGCGCAGCGTGGCCGGGGAGGTGTTCCTCCTGCAGCTGGCCGTCGTGGTGCTTCTCGTGGCCGCCGCGGTGGTGGCCCTCGTGGTGCAGGCCCGGAGCAACGCCGTGCTGGACGCGCGGCACCGTACGCTCGCCGCCGCCGGAACGTTCGCGGAATCTCCGGGGATCGTCGCGGCCCTGCGCAGCCCCCATCCGAGCGCGGTGCTGCAGCCGAGCGCCGAGGCGGCCCGGAAGATCGCCGGGGTCGACGGCATCAACGTGTACACGCTCGACGGGACCACCGTCGCCCACAGCGACCCGCGACAGATCGGGAAACGCGTCGTCGGCCCCTTCGCCGGGGCGGCGGCCGGCAAGTCCTTCACCGAGACCTTCGAAGGGTCCCTGGGGCGGTCCGTGGTCTCCGTGGTCCCCGTCAAGGACCACGACGGCCGCGTCATCGCCGTCGTCTCCTCCCCGGTCACGGTCCAGAACGTCCAGGGGATGGTGAACCGGCAGCTGCCGGTCGTCCTCGGCAGCGCGGCCGCGGTGCTCGCCCTGAGCGCGGGCGGGACGGCTCTGGTGAGCCGGCGGCTGCTGCGCCGGACCCACGGCCTGGGACCGGAGGAGATGACGAGGATGTACGAGCACCACGACGCGGTGCTGCACGCGGTGCGGGAGGGCGTACTGATCGTCGGCGGCGGCGGGCGGCTGCTGCTCGCCAATGACGAGGCGCGCCGGCTGCTGGACCTGCCCGAGGACGCGGAAGGGCGCCCCGTCACGGACCTGGGTCTGGAGGAGGCGATCGCCGAGCCGATCGCATCGGGCCGTTCCGCGACGGACGAGCTGCACATGGCGGCCGACCGGCTGCTGGCGGTGAACATCCGGCCCACCGCCCCCTACGGGCAGGCCGGCACCGTCGTCACGCTGCGGGACACCACCGAGCTGCGGGCGCTCACCGGCAGGGCCGAGGTGGCCCGCGAGCGGCTGAAGCTGCTCTACGACGCGGGGGTGCAGGTCGGAACGACGCTGAACGTGGAGCGCACCGCGGAGGAACTGGCGGAGGTGGCGGTCCCGCGGTTCGCCGACGTGGTCACGGTCGATCTGCTGGAACCGGTGCTGCGCGGCGAGGAGCCGCCCGAAGCGATCACCGAGATGCGCCGCACCGCCGTCGCCGGCCTTCAGGGCGACCACCCGCTCTCCCCCGTCGGCGAGCTGATCCGGTTCGCTCCCACCGGCCCCATGGCCGCCGGGCTGGCCGGCGGCCATGCGGTCCTGGAGGCGGACCTGCGCACCACCCACCGCTGGCGGTCCCAGGACCAGGCCAACGCCCTGCAGATCCTGGACCGCGGCATCCACTCCCTGATCGTGGTGCCCCTGCGGGCCCGTGGCGTGGTGCTGGGCATGGCCGGTTACTGGCGGGGGCAGGACTCCCTGCCGTTCGACGAGGAGGACGTGTCCTTCGCCGAGGAGCTGACCGCCCGGGCGGCACTGTCCGTCGACAACGCCCGCCGCTACACCCGCGAGCACACCATGGCCGTCACCCTGCAGCGCAGCCTGCTGCCCCGGGGCGTACCGGAGCAGTCCGCCGTCGAGGTCGCGCACCGCTATCTGGCCGCGCAGGCCGGGGTGGGCGGTGACTGGTTCGACGTCATCCCGCTGCCCGGCACGCGGGTGGCGCTGGTCGTCGGCGACGTCGTCGGCCACGGTCTGCACGCCGCCGCCACCATGGGCCGCCTGCGCACCGCCGTGTACAACTTCTCCACCCTCGACCTGCCCCCGGACGAACTCCTGAGCCACCTGGACGAGCTGGTCGCCCACATCGACACCGACGAGCAGGAGTGGCAGGGGATCACCGGAGCCACCTGCCTGTGCGCCATCTACGATCCCGTCTCGGGGCAAGTGACCGCCGCCACCGCTGGGCATCCGGGTCCGGCTCTGGTCGGTCCCGACGGGGCCGTGTCCTTCCCCGAGGTGCCGGTCTCCCCGCCGCTGGGCCTGGGCGCGGGTCTGCCGATGGAGACCATGACGGTCGTCCTGCCCGAAGGCTCCCGGCTGGCACTCTTCACCGACGGGCTGATCGAGAGCCGCGACCGCGATCCGGACGCGGGCCTCGCAGCGCTGCGCGCCGCCCTGGCGGGGCCCGCCCGCACCCCCGAGGAAACCTGCACGGTGGTGATCAACGCGATGCTGCCCGCCCGGCCCAGCGACGATGTCGCGCTGCTGGTGGCCCGTACCCGCCGACTGGATCCCGCGCGCATCGCCGAGTGGGACGTGCCCCGCGACCCGGCGGCGGTGTCCCCGGTGCGCAACGCCTGCGCCCGCCGGCTGGCGGACTGGGGCCTGGAGGACATCGCCTTCACCACGGAACTCATCCTCAGCGAGCTGATCACCAACGCCATCCGCTACGGCACCGAGCCCATCCGGGTGAGGCTGCTGTACGACCGGAGCCTGGTCTGCGAGGTCTCCGACGGGTCCAGCACCTCCCCGCACCTGCGCCGGGCCGAGGCCACGGACGAGGGCGGCCGCGGCCTGTTCCTCGTCGCGCAGTTCGCCGAGCGCTGGGGCACCCGCTACACCGTCCGCGGCAAGATCATCTGGAGTGAGCAGGCCCTTCACGGTGGGGCCGCCCCTCCCGGCATGGATCTGGGAGAGGCCCTCCTGGCCGGGTGGGACGACGAGGGGGTCTGAGAGCGCGCCGGTGCGGCAGCCGAAGGGAAGACGGCGGACACCACCGTCCGTGACCGCGCCGCCGAGGCCGCCGAACGTACGCTGGCCTCGAATCAGTACGCGACCGCCCGTTATGGAGCCTTCGTGCCCGCACCTCGTGTCCGGACAGTCTCCGTCGCCGCCTGCCTGGCCCTCGCGGCGGCGCCCCTCGGTGGCTGCGGCGACGAGCCCCCCGCCCCGCCGAGGGCACCCGCGGTGGCCACCTCCGCGGTGGACGCCGGCGGCATGGCGGCACTGACCGCAGCGGCCAAGAAGGAGGGCACGCTCAACACGATCGCGCTCCCGAGGGACTGGGCCAACTACGGCGCGTTGATCGACGGCTTCGAGAAGAAGTACGGGATCAAGGTCACGTCGGAGAATCCGGAGGGCACCAGCCAGGACGAGGTCAACGCCCTGAAAGAGCACAGGGGTGGAGGCCGCGCCCCCGACGTGATCGACGTGGGGGGCTCGTTCGCGCAGTCCGCGGCCCGGCAGGGCCTGCTCGCGCCGTACGAGGTCGCCGCGTACGACCAGATCCCCGAGGAACAGAAGGACCCGCGGGCCCGCTGGTACAACAACTACGGGGGCTACGTCTCGATCGGCTGTGACGCCAAGCGCGTCAAGACCTGCCCCGCGACCTTCGCCGACCTGCGCAAGCCCGAGTACAAGGGCCAGGTCGCGCTCAACGGCGACCCCACCAAGTCCGGCTCCGCCTTCGCCGGAGTGTATGCGGCGGCCCTGGCGAACGGGGGTTCCTTCGACGACATCCAGCCCGGTATCGACTTCTTCGCCGAGCTCAGCAAAAACGGAAACTTCATCCCGGTCGAATCCACTCCGGCCACGATCGCGAAGGGCCAGACCCCGATCAGCATCGACTGGGACTTCCTCAACCTCGGATACGCCGACGAATTCCGCGAGAAGCGCGCGGACGTCGACTGGCGGACCGCCATCCCCTTCGACGGCAGCTTCGCCGAGTACTACGCCAACGGGGTGAACAAGGACGCCCCGCACCCGGCGGCGGCACGTCTGTGGCAGGAGTACGTCTTCAGCCCGGAGGGCCAGAACCTCCGGCTCGGCGCCTACGCGCGCCCCGTCCTCATGGACGCGATGAGGAAGGACGGCACCCTCGACAAGGCCGCCGCGGAGAAACTGCCGACGGTCGAGGGCACCCCGACGTTTCCGACGGAGGCGCAGACGGCGAAGGCGAGGGAGACCGTCAACCGTGGCTGGGCCGAGGCCGTCTCGGGCTGAGGGCGGGGGCGGCCGACGCAGCCGCGGGCCCCGCGACCAGTCCGGCCCGGCTCGGGGAGCGGAATGGAGAGGGGCACCGGCGGGGCTCGACCCAGGCTGCACAAGCGGTGACGCAGAGCGATAATCGGAAGCAGTACGCAGAGAGCCGTTCCGCGGATCGGGAAGTGGGGCGCAGTGATGCACGACCCGGCGTTCCACGATGCCTCCGGCGTGGTTGCGGAACCGGGCGACGAGACGTACGCCCTGCTCGACGCGCGCGGCGTGGTCATCGGCTGGGGGCCGGGGGCGGAACAGCTGCTCGGGTACACCGCCCGGGAGGTGCACGGGTGGCGCGGGGCCGATCTGCTGCTCGCCCGCTCCGAGCTCGGGCACGCGGTGCTGCGGCACCGGAGCGGGCGCGGGGTCGAGGTGGCGCTCCACGCGCGGCCCATGACGTCGACGGCCGGGGAGCGGCAGTGGCTGATCCAGGCGACCGATACCGACGCCACGCAGCGGCGCGAGCTCAGCGAGGCCCTGATCAGGGGGCTGTTCACCGAGTCCCCTTTCCTCATCGACGTGTTCGACACCCAGCTGCGCTTCATCGCGCAGAACGACGCGCTGCGGCGCGGCGCGGGTTTCGCGAACGAGGAGTTCGTCGGGCGCACGATGTCCGAGGTGGCACCGCCCGACCTGCTGGACATGGCGGCGCTCGAAGCGCGCCAGCGCCATGTCCTGGAGACCGGTGAGGCCTTGGTGCAGACCGAGGTACGCGGGCTGCTGCGCGGCGATCCCGACCGGCAGCACGTGTGGTCCGAGACCATCCTCCCGCTGCGCAGCAGCTCCGGCGAGCTGATCGCCCTCGCGCACACGGTGGCCGACGTGACCGAACGGGCCCGGGCGCGCGAGCGGTTGGCGCTGGTCAACGACGCGAGCACGCGCATCGGCACCACGCTGGACGTGCTGCGCACCGCGCAGGAGCTGGTCGAGGTGGCGGTACCGGAGTTCGCCGACCACGCCTACGTCGACCTGCCCGCCTCGGTCTTCGGCGGCGAGGAGCCGCTCGGCGGCCCGGTGGGCGAGGCCGTGACCCTGCTGCGCGCGGCGACGTCCTCCGTACCCGGGAGCCCGGTGAAGGCGGCGGTCGCGACGGGCGACCCGGACCCTTTCACCACCGGGCCGGGATCCCTGTTCACCCGGGCCATGGCCAGCGGCGAACCGCTGCTGCTGACGGGCGAGGAGCTGATCGCGGAGCTCGCCCCGGTCGACCCGCCGCAGGCCGAGCGGGTCCGTGCGTACGGAGTCCACTCCTGGCTGCTCGTGCCGATGTCCGCACGCGGCGCGGTGCTCGGCGCCGCGGTCTTCGTACGCCACTCGCGCGCCCACGGGTTCGAGCCGGACGACGTCCTGCTGGCCGAGGAGATCGCGGCGCGCGCGGCGGTGTGCATCGACAACGCGAGCCGCTACACGCGCGAGCGGACGGCGGCCCTGGCCCTGCGACGCAGCCTGCTGCCCCAACGGCTGCCGGTGCTGGGCGCGTTGGAGGCGGTGACCCGCTACCTTCCCGCGCACGGACAGGCGGAGCTGGGCGGGGCCTGGTACGACGTGATCCCGCTGTCGGGCGCGCGGGTGGCGCTGGTGGTGGGCGACGCGCAGGGGCACGGCCTGAACGCCGCGGTGACCATGGGCCGGCTGCGGACCGCGGTACGGACCCTCGCGGACCTCGACCTCTCCCCCGACGAGCTGCTCTCGTACATGGACGACCAGATCCACCGGTTCGTGGACGAGCACGGCCAGGACGGGGCCAGTGGGTCGCGCCCCGGCGGCGCGGCCGGGACGACCTGCGTGTACGCCGTCTTCGACCCGATCACGCGGCGGCTGTCCGTGGCGTGCGCGGGCCATCCGCCACCCGTACTCGCGCCGGTGGGCGGGGAGGCCGCCGTCGTGGCCCTGCCGGCCGGGCCTCCCCTCGGTCTCGGCGGATCTCCGTTCGAGAGCGCCGAGACGACGCTGGACGACGGGGACGTCCTGGTGCTCTACAGCCACGGCCTGGTCGCGGCGCCCGACCGGGACGTGGACCTCGGCCTCGAACGGCTCCCGGAGGCGCTCTCGGGCGTCGCGCTCACCCCGCCGGACGGACTCGACCAGGCCTGCGACGCGGTGATCGGCCGGCTGCTCCCGGTGCTGCCGCAGAACGACGTGGCGGTGCTGATGGTGCGACTGCACGAGTTGCCGGCCGAGCACCACGTCACGTGGGAGCTGCCGGCCGAGCCCGAGGTCGTGGCCCGCGCCCGTACGCTCGCGACGCGGCAGCTGGCCGTTTGGGGCCTGGACGAGCTGGAGTTCACCACCGAGCTGGTGGTCAGCGAACTGGTCACCAACGCCATCCGCTACGGCAGCGAGCCGATCCAGCTGCGGATGATCCGCGACCGGGAGCTGATCTGCGAGGTCTCGGACGGCAGCAGCACCTCTCCGCACGTACGGCGCGCGGAGGAGACCGACGAGGGAGGGCGCGGGCTGTTCATGGTGGCGCAGCTCGCCCAGCTGTGGGGCACCCGCTACCACGCCCGCGGCAAGACCATCTGGGCCGAACAGCCCTTCCCCGAGGGGTTCCTGGAGGCGGCGGACGCCGCCGCCTCCTCCTCCACGGGCTGACGGCTGCGCCCGTACCCCCGGCCACAGGGGCGACCGGGGGTACGGGCGTGCGCACCAGCCCGCGGGGTACGGGCGTGCGCACTAGCCCGACATGGCCTGCCGGTACGCCGCCACCGGTACGGGGGCGTAGCCCGCGGGCCGGGTGGTGAACGTGCCCCGGCCCTGGGTGCGGCTGCGCAGCCGGGACGCGTAGCCGAACAGCTCGGCCAGCGGCACGGTGGCGGTGACCGCCGTGGTCCCGGCCCGAGCCGCCGAGCCCGAGACCCGTCCGCGCCGGGCGGCCAGGTCGCCCAGCACCCCGCCGAGGGCGTCGTCGGGCACGGTCACCACGATCTCGGCCACCGGCTCCAGCAGCTCCATCGCGGCGGCGCGCAGGGCCTCGCGCAGCGCGAACCTGCCCGCGGCCCGGAACGCCATCTCCGAGGAGTCCTTGGAGTGCGTGGCCCCGTCGGTCAGGGTGACGCGGAGCCCGGTCACCGGATGCCCTCCGAGGGGACCCTCGGCGAGCGCGTCCCGGCAGCCCGCCTCCACGGCGCGGGCGTACTCCTGCGGCACCCGCCCGCCGACGACGGCCGACCGGAACTCGAACGCGCCGTCGCCGGCCCGTTCCGCATCCGGTGCCTGCGGCTCGACGTCGAGGACCACATGGGCGAACTGGCCCGCGCCGCCGTCCTGCTTGACGTGCCGGTACACCAGCCCCGACACCCCGCGCACGACGGTCTCCCGGTACGCCACCCGCGGGCGGCCCACGCCGATCCGCAGCCCGTGGCTGCGGCGGATCTTCTCCACCGCGACCTCCAGGTGCAGCTCGCCCATGCCCGACAGGACCGTCTGGCCCGTCTCGGGATCCGTCCGCACCACCAGCGACGGGTCCTCCTCGACGAGCCGGGCCAGCGCCGCGGACAGCCGGCCCGTCTCGGTGCTGCTGCCCGCCTCGACCGCCACGGACACCACCGGGGCGGCGGCCTTCGGCGGCTCCAGTACGAGCGGTGCCTGCGGTGCGCACAGCGTGGACCCGGCGCGGGTGGTCTTGAGCCCGACCACCGCGACGATGTCCCCGGCCACGGCCTGGTCCGCCTCGGCGTGGCGGTCGGCCTGGACGCGCAGGATCCGTCCGATCCGCTCGGTGCGGCCGGTGCCCGCGTCCAGCACGGTGTCCCCCTTCCTCATCGTTCCCGAATAGACCCGCAGGCAGGTGAGCCGTCCGGTCGCCGTCGCGGTCACCTTGAAGGCCAGCGCGGCGAACGGCGCCGACGGGTCGGCGGGCCGTTCCTCCACCGCCGCGCCGTGGGTTCCCCGTACGGGCGGCATGTCCACCGGCGAGGGGAGGTACGACACGACGGCGTCCAGCAGCGGCTCGATCCCGCGGTTGCGGTAGGCCGAGCCGCAGAGCACGACGACGCCTTCGCCGCTGCGCGTCAGGTCGCGCAGCGCCGAGGTCAGCGTGGCGGCGGAGAGCGCCGAGGTGGCGCAGTACTCCTCCAGGGCGGCCGGGTGGAGTTCCGCGACCCGCTCCTCCAGCAGTCGGCGGCGGCTGCGCGCCTCCTCGTACAGGGCGTCGGGTACGGGTCCCGCCTCGAACGAGTCCGGCGCGGCGCCCCAGACCAGCGCCCGCATGCGGACGAGGTCCACCGTCCCGCGGAACCCGTCCTCCTGCCCGATGGGCAGCTGGACGACCAGCGGAACGACGTGGAGCCGCTCCCGTACGGACGCGACCGCCCGGTCGAGGTCGGCGCCGACGCGGTCCATCTTGTTGACGAACACGAGGCGCGGCACGCCGTGGCGGTCGGCCTGTCGCCATACCGACTCGCTCTGCGGTTCGACGCCGGCGACGGCGTCGAACACCGCGACCGCTCCGTCGAGTACGCGCAGGGAGCGCTCCACCTCGTCGGAGAAGTCGACGTGTCCCGGAGTGTCGATCAGGTTGACGTGGTGGCCGTCCCACGTACAGCTGACGGCGGCGGCGAAGATGGTGATGCCACGGTCGCGCTCCTGGGGGTCGTAGTCGGTGACGGTGGTGCCGTCGTGGACCTCGCCGCGTTTGTGGGTGGCCCCGGTGGCATAGAGGATCCGCTCGGTGACGGTGGTCTTGCCGGCGTCGACGTGCGCGAGGATGCCGAGATTGCGGACGGTGGTCGAGGTGTTCAGGTGGGTGCGCATGGCCCGAGGTCTTTCTGGAACGTCGAGAAGAGGGCGGCGCGATTTCCGGACGACGGACGTACCCGGGCACATCAGGGCGTACCAGCCCGCAGCAGTGCGCACCAGGGCGCATCAGAGCGCATCAGGGCGTGCAAAGACGTGCCGGGGAAGGGTCGTGTCAGTCGTCGCGGACATCCGATGGCGGCCGCGCAGCCGTCATCGGGAAGACGGAGACACCAGGATCACGTCGTACCGGGACCGGGGGGCGAACACGGCGGTGCGGTGGCACACGGCCCGGCTCCCCTCTCGTCGACGAAGTGCGCGCCACGTCCCGTGGCGGCATGAGAGCGAGTGTAGGGACGCGCCGACGGCCCGGCACCGCAATTAAAGCTGCGGGCCGGGCCGGACGCCCCCTCAGGACGTGGCGGGACTCGGGGAGTCGTGCCCGCCGGCGTGGGAGGTGCCGGGAGAGGCGTCGTGCGCGGGGTCGTGCGAGGGGTCGTGCGTCGGGTCGTGCGTCGGGTCGTGGGGGGAGGAGCCGTGGCCGGAGACCGTTTCGATCGTTCCACCGAGGCGGGTGTGGGCACCGGCCAGGACCTCGGCGGAGGCCGCCGTGATCACCCAGGTGGGGCCGACCAGGTACGTGCCGCCGTACATCTGGGCCTCGGTCAGCCAGGTCTGCCGGCCCTGCTCGCTGGTGAAGGTGGCCATCCGGAAGCCCTCCTGGCCCGACCCGCACGCCCCTTCCCGGAGCTCCTCCGCGTCGACCGTGATCTCGGGCGTGCAGCCGAGGGCGGCGGCGATCTCCTGGAGCGGGGCGGGGCGGGCGGTCGAGGCCGCGGCGGGGGACGAACTCGGGTCGGACGGAGCCTGCGGGCCGGCCGCCACCCGGGCGGCGCAGCCGCCGCACAGCAGCGTCGCGAGCAGCGCGGCAGCAGCGGCTGCGGCGGCGCGAGCGGCGGGACGGGGTGAACGTGGCATGGCTGACTGCCTCACAGGATTCGGGCGGAACGGGGCGGATCGGGGGCGGCGGCGCGCGCTACGCCGTCGGCGGGACCTTCTTGCCCTCGGCGGTGACCGCGAACCAGAGCCCCTGCTTGTTGTGCCCGTTCGCCTGGCCGGGTGCGGTGTCCCCGGTGAAGGTGTAGACCGGCCAGCAGTCGATCGTCAGCTGCTCGCTGCCGTCGGGCCGCTTGACCGATCCGACCAGCTTGCCGGAAATCCCTTCGGCTTTCGCCTTGTCGACGGCCGGGGCGGGCTTCCACGTATCCAGGCAGGCACCGAGGCAGCCGAACTTCATGGGCCAGGCACTGTCCTTGTCGAATCGGTAGAGCGTGCGCCACTGCCCGTCCACCAGGATCTTGCCGAGTTTCTCGTTGTCGGCGACGGAAAGTTCCGCGCCCGACTTCATGTCCATGCCTCCCATTCCCGCCCCCATTTCCGTTCCCGTTCCGGTATTTCCGTCCGCCTTCTGTTTCTTGTCGATCGCCTTCTTGCCGTCCGGTGCCAGTGCGTGCCAGGTGCCGCCGACGCCCTCGCCCTTCGCCTCGCCCGCCTTCGTGTCCTTCGCGTAGCGGTACACGGGCCAGCCGCCGAGGGTCAGCTGCTTGCTGCCGTCGGCCCGGGCGACGGAGCCGATGAGGGCCGCGTCGATACCGGTGGCGGCCGAGGCGTCCTCCGCCGGCACCGCCGGCCAGGTCGTGGCGCAGTCCCCTTCACAGTTGGACTTGGGGGGCTGCGGCGTGTCCTTGTCGAAGCGGTAGAGGGCCATCCCGGCGCTGTCGGTGACCACGCTGCCCACGCTCGCGATGTCCCGTACGGACAGCTGCCCCGCCGACCCGGCCTTGCCGGAATCGGAGCCCGATCCGACGTCCGAGCCCGATCCGGAGCCGGCGGCGCCCGCTCCGTAGCCGCCCGCTCCGTAGCCCGTGTCGTATGCGCCTCCGAGGGCCTTTCCGGCACCCGCCGGCTGTACGGAATTCGCGTTGCGCGCGGCGCCGTTGTCGCTGCTTCCGCAACCTGCCGCCAGCAGCAGAACCGCGGCTACCGATCCGACCGATGAGATACGACGCATCTTGTTCACGATCACTCCTTCGGGTTGAACCCGGGGGGTTCGTCTACTGCCTTATTCATAAGGCCTGACGGGTTCACCGAATTCGAATGAGCGGGAATTTATCAGATCGCGCTAACCCTTGAACTCCCGCCGCGGGCAGCCGTTTACCGCGGGCTCATTCCTGAATGCGCAGGGCGAGCGCGGGGCAGCGCCGCACCGCGCGGAGCGCCATCGGCCGCAGCCTTCCGGGGACCGACATGACGGCCTCGGCCGGATAGCCGTCCCGGTCCAGCCGTACCACGTCGGGCAGTACGTCCACGCAGAGCCCGTGGCCCTTGCACAGCGTCCAGTCCACGACGAGCCGTTCGGGGTTCTCGTCCTCGGGCAGGGGCAGCGCCCCGAGCACACGGCGTCCGCAGCCGCTGCCCAGGGCGTGGTCGCGCATCTCGTCGGGGAAGACGGCGAGCGCGGAGGCCATGAAGGCCGAGGTTCCGTCGGGATGGCTGCACGCACCGCGGCGCAGCACCCCCCGCATCCGCGCCTCGACCGCCTCCAGGGCGGGCCGGCCTCCCCCGGCCACCAGAGCCTCCACGGCATCGGCGAGCGAGGGCAGGCCCCTGACGCACGGGCCGCACTGGCCGGCGGTCTCGTCCGCCATCCAGCGCATCACGCGGGCCACTTCGCCGGCCGGGCAGGTGTCCTCGGGCAGCGGCAGGACCGCACCCGCCCCCAGCGTGGCCTTGAGCGAGGACAGCGACTCCCGGGAGAGCAGGGCGGTCCGCGCCGCTGCCGGCGTCAGCCATTTGCCGTGGTACCCGCCGACCAGGACGCCCTGGCCCGGGGACGAGCCGCACAGCTCCAGGACGTACGCCAGGGAGGTCCCGAGCGGCGCCTCGACGACCGTCGAACCGCTGATCGTCAACATGACGGTGCCCGGCTCGGAATCGAGGCCGACCGAGCGGTAGCCCGACACGCCGAGCCGTGCAGCGATGGCGAGTTGGGCGTACGTCTCGGTGTTGGACAGCAGGGTCGGCAGTCCGCTCAGGCCCCGCTCGCTGGTCCGGACCTTCTGCCCGTTCGGGACGGCGGCCCCCCCGTTGAGGCCGTTCACGAGGGAGGTGCCCTCTCCGCTGACGAAGCGCTCGGGAAGCCTGCCGACGCGCAGGCGGCTGCCGGCCACACCGCGCTCGGCAACGGCGGCCCGCAGGGACTGCTCCACGTCGTCCCTGGTCACGCCGATGGCGATCTCCTCGGCTCCGATCGCGTCGGCCGCCAACAGGGCTCCGTCGAGCACCAGGTGCGGGGAGTGCAGCAGCATGGCGGCGTCCTTGAGGCAGCTGGGCTCCCCCTCGGTGCCGTTCACCACGACGGCGGTCCGCCCCTCCTTGGTCCGGGCGGAGCGGATGACCGCTTTGAGCTTGCGGGCGAACGGAAAGCCCGCTCCCCCGCGGCCCCGCAGGTCGATGCCCTCGGCGAGCTCCACGAGATCGCCCGAGGTGTACTGCGGGATCGGGCCGTGCACCACCGCGTGGTTGGCGCGATCGAGCCGCGGCAGCACATCGAGTCCGGCCAGCAGCCTGGGCTGGCCGACGCACCCGAGGGCGGGATCGACGATCGAGGTCACTGACGGCCCCGCATCCCGTCGAACGACCCACCGGGCCGGTCGGTTCCCGGCCCGGACCCGATGCCGCTGGGGATGACGACCGTGTTGTACGAACCGGTGTCGTACGCACCGGTGCCGTATGCCTCGGCGCCGTACGCGTCGTTGCCGTACGGATCGGTGCCGTACGACGGCGCGTACTGCGGTGCCGCGTACGGCGGGAGGATCTCGGTCGTGGGCTCCGGGGCCTGCCGGGGCGAGGGGACGAAGGGGGTCCCCGCCGGTGCGGCGGCCGGGGCGGGCTGCTGGCCGACCGAGCGCCGGTCCGACTGCCGGGCCAGCCGCGCCGTCAGCCGTTCGGCGGCCCATTCCGCGGGCTGCCGGACGAACCGCTGCGGCGGCTTCTTGGGCCGGGGCGGCGTGCCCTGGGCCGTGGCCGCCGACACGGCCACGGGGCGTACGGGCTCGGCGCGCAGCCGCGCCCGGAGCCGTATGGCGAGCACGCCGGCGACCCCGAGCAGGCAGAGCGCGTACGACACGGTCACCCAGGCGCTGGCGGGACGGCCGGCCTTGAGTCCGTGCACCAGGGACGCGCCCCACGCCGGGTAGGCGCCTATGTGCAGCGCCCGCCACCACAGGGAGCGGCCCTTGGTGGCGAAGGCGCTGCGGACCGCGCCGGAGACCGCGACGGAGACGAAGAGGTATCCGGCCAGGGTGCCGAGGCCGATGAGCACCGGCTGGTCCTGGTCCGTGAACGGCAGGAACGCGGAGGCGACCCCCGTCTCCGACTCGGCGACCTTGACCCAGATGTGCAGGAGCAGGAAGCCCAGCCCGGCCACGGCGAGGCCGCGGTGGGCCGCCTGGGCGACCAGCCGGTGCCCGGAGGTGAGGACCGTACGGTCCGTGGCCGCGAGGCCCCACAGGACGGCGGAGGTGAGCGAGACGAGCGAGAGGACGCCCGCCCCGAAGTCGAGGAAGTCCCAGAAGTGGCTCAGGGCGCCCGCCCGGGCCGCCACGGACAGGGCGAGCAGGCCCGTGAGGGCGCCGATGACGAGGGTGGCTGGGCGCACGCCTCCGGCAGGGGACAGCAGGGGCGGCCGCCGGACGGCCCGCCGGCCGGCGGCCGCGGCAGCGGCCACGCCGGCGTGGCGTCTGGTGCTGCGGGCCCGGTGTGAGCGGGGCGTACGGGCTGGGGACAGGGGCATGTGGTTCTCCCATACGCCCAGGCCCGAGGCACTCCACCGCGCACTCGGCGCCCGGGGTTGTCGACGGAACTGCTCCGCGGCGGGCGGGAGATGAGGTCCCACCGACCGAGAGCGGGGGCCGGAGTGCAGAAGCATCGTGGACCTTCGCAACGCCTCCACAGTATTTATCTAATCGTGACAAGTTCTGGCGCGCGTGGCATCGTCACACCAGACGTCCCCGGAAGATTCCCTTCCAACGGTGCGGTGGCAACGGGAGTGACGCCTTGTCCGCCACCACACCTCCCCGACGGCAAAACTCAGGCAAAGCCGCGGGACTGCAAGTGGATGGCACTCTCCTGGAGGGTGTACGAGGTGCTCAACTCCCCCGTCCGCACTGGCGCAGAGGGGGGAGGAAGGCCGCCTCGACAGGCTTGTCACCCTCCCACGGGGCAGGCCGTACCCCGGCATGAACGAGGTAACAATGTGCGAACTTCTGAACCGCATCTGGGCTCGTCCCCGAGGCGAATGGACCCGGGTCCTGCGCAGGGAACTCCCCGCGCTGACCGCTGGGATGGTGGAGGAGCTGAGGGAGGAGCTCCCCGGGTTCTCCGCCCTCGTCGACGACCTCGACGAGGAGGTGGTCAGACAGCGGCTCGAAGTGGCCCTGCTCACCGCCCTCGGGTACCGCGAACCCGCGCCGCAGCAGCGGGACAAGACCGCGGAGCACGCCCACCCCGACGAGGATGAGGAAGAGGAGGACTACGCGGCCGAGCACGGCCACCCAGGCCTGGAAGAAGAGGAGGAGGAAGAGGATGAAGAACACCGCGGTCCGCCGGCCGGCATCCGGGTCCCCCGCCAGCGAGGGCAGTTGGCCCCCCTGACGGTCGTCCCCCGCGAGGGACTCGGGACCCGTTCCGAACGGGCGAGGCGCGAGCTGTTCTCCGCCCTTACCAGTGACATGCCCATGGCTGAAATCGCCCTCTCCGAACTGGCCGCGGCGGCCGGCTGGCCGCTCCCGGCCGAGATACGCGCCATCGCCCTCGCCACCCCGGGCGAGACCCAGCAGTTGGCGGCCGTCCTGGACGACGGACTCGCCGGCATGGTCGGCGGCCAGCCCTGCCTGCTGGTCCCGAGCCCGGACCCGGAGACCCGCGCCTCGCTGGAGGCCCTGCTGCGCGGCCGGTTCGCCGCCGTGGGCCACCCCGTCGCCCCCCGCGACACCGCTTCCTCCCTGCGGTGGGCCCTGCGACTGCTGGCCCTCACCCCCAACCGCCCCGGCCTGGAGGCACGGGCCCTCTTCGTCGACGATCACCTCTCCACCCTCATGCTGCTCCAGGACGAGCCCCTGGCCCACGCGCTGGCCGCACGCTGGCTGCGGCCGCTGGCCAACCTGACCCCGCGGCAGAGCGAACGGCTCGAAGTGACCCTTCTGGCCTGGCTCGAAGGCGGCGGCGCCCCCGAGGCCGCCAAGGCGCTGAGCGTGCACCCCCAGACCGTGCGCTACCGCATGCGGCAGCTCGAGAAGCTCTTCGGCCCCGGCCTGCGCGATCCGCGGACCCGGTTCGAGCTCGAAATGGCCCTGCGCAGCCGCCGCTTGATGGCCCAGGTGCGCCGTCAGAACTCGCGGGTCGGCCGCAAGGTGCGCGTCGCCACCACCGACTTCCGGCCGCTGGGCGTCGGGCGCATGGCCCGCGTCAACGGCCTGTAACCCCCGGCCCGACCCCCAGGCCGTGCCCAACCGCGTGCGGCAGCTTGAGAAGCTTTTCGGCCCCGGCCTGCTCCATCCGCGGACCCGTTTCGACCTCGAAATGGCCCTGCGCAGCCGCCGCT